>DATNPK010000068.1 GCA_036703275.1 Coleofasciculaceae cyanobacterium
GCAAAAGATTGAGCGCGAGACACGGCGAATTTAGTTCGCCATGTGTAATCGCGCTGTTGAGAGAAAGCATCTGACTTTGAGGAATAGAATTAAAAGATTACACAGAAAAACAATCTGCTTTTCTAAGCTTACTCAGATGCAAGATCTAGTGATTGGTTTGTATATTAATAAGTATGAGTTTGGCAGAGATATTTGATTAATTCAACATCTTTGCTACAGTACCAAGATATAACAACTTCAAAATGTAGTTGAAAATTGTATGCAAAGAGAGTTTTGGTTGAGGCCCACGACTACCAAGATATAGGTGGGGCAAGACAAATTGTTCAAACTGTTCCATGGTCAAATGGGTTGGAATCCATTTCCCCGATCGGGATTGAGGCATTCTATTTTCTGCCGCTTCTCCAATTAAAATGACTTGAGCCACTTTAACTTAGATTGCTGAAATTCCTGATAGATATAGAATTACAGACAAATTCACCCAAGGGATAAAACCCGCAACCAGTTCTGAAGTAATTATGCCATTGGCAGGATTTACGGTTCAACAAGGTAAATTAACTTTGCCTTTGGTCGTTTTGGCAGGAACGGTAGGTTCGATACTGGGTGCATTGACTTGGTATTACGCAGGAAAGGTCTTGGCAGTTGACTAAGGCTTCTTTGCCCTGGGTATCTTTGATTTTGGCAACTATTCCCGTGGTGGCTTGTACAATCGATGTTTCCTTAGTTTTTAACCATTCAACTATTGTCCCAGGTTGAATGATATTTTTGGCTTTTCTTTCAGTTTTGATGTCCATATCTGGAGATAAATTATTATCTTTCCCTATAGTGGACACGGTAGATAAATTATAAGTGTCACCATTGCTTACCGATTCAGCTTGTGTGAAGGCATCATCTCTTTGCAACCAATTCGTAAAGATTTCCGCTCTGCCATCATTACAGAGTTCAAATACATAAACTCTCTCTCGTTTTCCTCTTGAACCTAGACGACCAACATAGGTAAGTTTTAATCCCAGTAAACTTAGTAATTTTTGAGCAATTTTAATTGGGGTGTCTGATTCTGCTATAGCCAGACCCAAAAACGTTTTGAGTTCTCTTTGATTAGCATGAGCTAACTCAGCAATCAACCGAAGATTGGGATTGCTACCTCTATACTGAACTCCAGGTTTGAGTAAATCGATAATCAAGGTTTCTAACAGTCGCAGTGATGTTGACAATAAACTACGATTGAAATCTGGCAGCCATAAACGATTCTGATTATAAAGAGCGATCGCCCTTAACTGTCTTGAGTCTCGTTCAATCAAGTATGGTCTACCGACGGTTAGGTAATAGTGAGAAAGTATTTTACCGTACCAACCCTCATCATCTTTCTGGACTAATTCAGAGGTAATGGATATATCGCTGCCATAACGCCTGACTAAGTTGCCTTTACGTTCGATCCATCTTTCTTCTTTAGTTTTAGCTCGTTTATCTTTTAGTTTCTGATACTCTGAATCAGTCGGTATAGGCGCATTAGCTACTTGGGTACATTCTGCTTGATACTTAGTTTTAGCTACCTGTTTTAATTGTGACTCTACTTCGTCTGTCAGATTAAATTCTTTTGTTTGAGGTTGGTCCGGAGCGGTTACAAAATGTCCCTCAGCAATTAAACCTTCAACAATAGATGAGCGATAGTTCTGCATGGTGAGGTTGATATAGCAGCCTCTTTTAGCCCAGGTGTTTAGGGATTCAGGTTGAAAGTTGGTATCTAAATCTAGGTCGGACAAAGAAGCATCACTCTGCTGTAAATATCTAATATTCTTGCTGGCTTTGTTTTTAGTGCTGGCAATTAAAGCTTTTTTGACAGTAGCTCCATTGCCCACCATGCATTTGTGAAAACCACGTCTAGCAGCCCAAAGATAGCGAGGTACTAAACCACGAACGCGGGCCAATGCCTGACGAATGGAATCAGCCGTTTGAACTCCCTGAGCGATCGCCCAAACTGAATCAAAATGAGGAACGTGCTTGATTTTTGCCAAACTAGAACCTATGCCCTTTAGTAATAATTGAAAGGCAATGGGAACTTCAGAATAAGATTTATCTAGTCTCTCGCATTCAATACTAACTCCTGTTTCAATCGAAGGAGAGGCGATCGCCATATCGTAGTTCGGCAAGATTTCATTAAGATGAGCAATACACCCATAGGCAGGATGAGATGGATCTGCCACTGTTTCTGAATCGATGCGGAGAATTTTTTTTTCGGGGAATTTCTCTAGGAAATATGATTCTAGATTTTGTGTACCCCACTTAGATTTCAGTTTTTGAGCCGAACAACTGATAAACGGTCTGCCTCCAATTTTAATATGATTTACCAAATCTCTGACTAAACGAGCAGAATTCTTGTCTTCGTAATTATGTATTGTCCAACGTTGTTCAATAGGCGGTTGCCAGTCGTTTACTACGACAAAGGGTTCGACGTGAAATCCTGCCAGTCCTCGAATGTAGTCAATAGCAACATCAGATAAGTCAGCATCGGCTAGATATACTTGACCGTCGCCTGAAAGATTGTTTTGAATTAGGGTTTTAAACTGGGCTAAAATCTCAACCCTTTCTGATGTACAAGTAGCTGAATTAAGCATATGCCAAATTACCTGTTCTGCTTCATCGATGATTACTATCCCATCGTCCCAGTTATCAGCGTTAAATCTTGCTCCTGAGCTGGGATGCAAGGAATCAATACATAGTCCGTAACCGAGAACAGTTCCGTATTCGACAGTTTTTATTTCCGTCAGATAAGGCAATCCGACTCTTTGACAAAGTGCTTCTCCGAGTTGAATGCGGTGAGTTAATAGGAGTATCCATTTACCTTCTTTGATGGCCCCCTCTACTATCTGTTCGAGTAAATAGGTTTTGCCACTGCCTTTCGGGGATTTAAGACAGACAAGTTTAGCTGTGTCAGGGATGTTTAGGAGATCGGGTGTAGGGGTTTCTGGGCAATGAGGAATAGATATATTACAATTTTGTCTTTTATCTTCTTGCCTTTTTCTATCTGCCAACGAACCTAAATAGCGTCTATTGACTCGAATATTGGCTTTGTAAGTCAACTGAATTGAGAAGCGGACTAACCAAGTTTCTAAAGATAGTGCTTTACTATAAGCTTGATGAAATGCTTCCGCGCCGTATTGAACAATTAAATCGTCAACTCCTTTAGCTGATTCAGGCCAACGAATTACTTTAACATCAACTCCAGCTAAGCCAAACAATTTTCCCGTTTTGGCGAGCGCACAATTTACATTATTCACGGTACTAGCTTTATTATCTTTATCAAAGGCAAAATAGATTTTACGTCCTGGTGTAGCAAATACTTGAAGTTGGGGGATGAGTTTAGCTAGTCCAGTTTTACGCCCAAATTCATCTTTGGGTTGGCGGTAGCCATTAAAGACACCAGGTAAGGCGATCGCTGCATAACCTGCACTAATTAAAGCAGCAGCTTTTTTAGCTCCCTCGGTAATAATTAAGGGAACTTCAAGATTATTTACGACCCATGACCAAAAAGATATAGGGGAGGTGCGATCTCTAACTCGGAGAGCTAGGGGAGATAGAAATAGCTTGATATTGTTTAGGCGAGCTATAGTGTGCCATAAAAGCCTAGAAACTTTAAGGGCAATTATCCCTGTCGGGTGTTTAGGAAGACCTTCATATTTAATTATTTTTCCTTTATCTGCCGATAGTCTAGGATTTGTAGGTTTAAATTGCCCCCAGAGATCGTCTAAATAATTGTTTAAGACATCTACTCCCGAAACCCACCAACCTCCTGCTTCAATATGACGATAGCGTTTGAGAATGCTTACGCTAACTGCACCAGTGTTGATTCTTTTAAGTTTATCGGAAATGAACAGTCGGTCTAATGCATCGTTTCCTTCTAAGTGAAAAAAGTTAAGCTCGACCAAGTTAGGGTGAATCCCACTTTGATGTCTAAGTTCTTGATATTCGGCAGATGTTAATTGATTGGGTAATTGTTCTTTATGGTCTGAAATGAATTGTTGCGTCATCGAATGTAGATTCCAAATAATAATTGAAGCCTATATCCATGTTTAGTTAAGCACAGCAAAGCAGTTAAATGTCAAATAGAAAAAATTGACACTTATGTATCTATGTCAAATTTCCAAAATTGACATAGTATATTTAATAGATATGTAAATATTGATGTATCTATTTCCCTGGCGGGGGAAATGACACTTAAGGGCTTAGATTTGTGCTTTACCGCATGGAGTCTAGGCTCACTTTTACGTATGTACTCAAAAAACTATAATCAAAGTTGTCGGGCATATCGATCAAACACGTGGGATCGTTATATTTTCTTTTCTTCTCCAGTCATATTGATTAATTTCCCTCGCAGCTTAACATCGGCAAAAATACTAATTCAATAGTATATTTTTACTAATACGCGAGCTTCACAGGTGAAATTGTACGCGAGCTTCACAGGTAAAATTGACGTAAATGTTAATAACAAAGGATTTTTAATTTTAAAAGCTAAAAAAAAATACGCGAGCTTCACAGGTAAAATTGTACGCGAGCTTCACAGGTAAAAGTAAAGTTGTGTAAAGTTTATCGACTAATGCTCTCAAAACCAAACCATATGAATCCAAAGTAACTATCCTTATGAAAGATAAATAGTCTACGATATTAGTATTGTGATTGAACATATCAAAGATTTTTTTCCTGTAGATGGTCAGCTTTTGATGGTCATGCCACGAGCTTCTGCTTCTATTAGAAATCCTGAAGTGCAGTTACCAATTTTGAGAAAAGACAAAGGCAATTATTATCTTGAGATGCTTGTAAATGCTGACTCTGAAGATGAAAGAGAATTAGCTGTTACTCGTCGTGTGTCATTGGACAAGCTTTCTCAGGCGGAATGGAAGGAATTAGAAGCTCAATACAATAATTTGGATTTAAGCGTATGCAGTGATGTTGGAATTAATAAATCTTTAGAAAACATCAAAGACTGTCGAATTAGACGTTTGTTTCTAGCTCTACTTACTTTTTTGAATCCAAGGCAAGTCAGCATTATTCTTTATCTATATAGAGAAGCAGCTATTCAGAGTAATGGTTCATTAGTCTCATTTCGTTCTAACGATCTTCTCGATATTTTAGGATACAAGAGAACCAAGGATGGGGGATTTGCTGCTCGTGTGCGAGCGCAACTCAACCAAGATTTAGTAGCATTACACCGGACAGAACTAATATTTGCGCGCGCTCTTCAAAAAGGAGAGCAGATTGGAGCAAAAGTATCTGTAAAAAGCATTTTGCGAATTCACGATTATGAAATTGATAAAGTACCCCGCAATTTCGATTTGTCCAAAGCTGCCGACTATACCTATGAATTAGCAGATGCCTACACTATTGCTCTAGAGTTTTTTGAGAATGCCTCAAAGCAGAATGCCAACGTACTATTTTCCAAAAGCATTGATCTTGGGGAAAAGCCTGGCGGTAATGCCAAACGGGATTACAAAACAAAGTTGGTGATTTATATTGCCAGCAGAATGAAATGGGACAAATTAAAAGATGGTCAGTATTTGCTGATATCTAAAAATTGCTTGTTTAAGAATTTAGATCTTTTAGGTAGTAATAAATCTCGTAGCAACAAAATTCTGTGGCGTACCATAGAGCAACTGAATGAAGATGACTATGTTATTGAAGCTCAAGAGATAACTGCAAAAAGTAAGCAAACAAAGATTCAGTTTCAAATTAATCCTCAAAAAATTAAATGTTTCAATATTTAGCTTTATTGAATGGTATGAGAGGATGTACGAAAAGTCTAAAAAGCTACGCTAACCGACAAACCATAATCCGAATCATCGCTGCATAAATGAATGCTTTGGCAGTTTCAGGCAAGACTTCATAATCAATCGTCAATCGACGATATCTTAATAACAAGCGCAAATGTTCTCTCCATATCCATCGCCAAGGCAAAACTTTAAATCCTTTGCTTTGATTACGTTTTACGGTTGTGTTGCAAAAAATGAGATAAAGCAGCAAAAATCCCAGAACAAGAAGAGATTTAGGCAGCTAATCCGAAGATTTGATTGATAAAAGAGATCTGTCCTATGACATCCCCTTTTTCCACACTCTTAATCTGTCCCTTACGGATCATATTCATCACTTCGTAGCGTAACCGTTCACTCCCCCCTCAAAAGCGATGGGCATCAAAAGCTGGCAGCAGGAAATGAAGGTGGATTAATATCCTTTTCGAGCTAACCCGATAACTTCAGCTATATATATCCAGGGATTAACTTGTCTGAGACGGCCTCTGCTTCATTATTAGTAGGTGGTAATTCAGGATGATGAACAAACGCCACTACAGCATCCCAATCATTGAAAATTTCTTTGGCTAAAGTCTGTAACTTGGCATGGTCGGCTTTTTTGCCTAAGTGACAGGCTCTTCTAAGACGAGCCTTAAGTTGACGAATCTGTGCAGGGTTCTCACCCGCGTTGGCAATGGTGATGATTAACTGCCTTAAGTCATCTAAAATCCATTGCCCTATCTGTACTGCTCTTTGATTAATTGCGCCTATAATCGCTACTGCTTTACGGATCAGATGAGCCAAACACCTTTGTCTTTTAGGATAAGAGCGATAGCCCTCTGTGACGAGCCAACCTACGAAAGCTTCTTTCACCAGATAGGATAATTCCGGTTCTGTTGCAAAAACTTGAGACAGGCTTATAGCATAATAAAATATTAATTTACTACTAAAGCGGATGAACTCAAAACAGCCATTTAAATGGAGACATTTACCAGGGTGAGATTATTTTACTTTGTGTGAGATGGTATCTTTGCTATGCCCCCAGTTACAGAAATCTAGAAGAAATAATGATAGAAAGAGGCTTATCTGTAGACCACACTACAATCTACAGGTGGATAATGATTTATGCTCCACAAATAGAGAAAAGAAGTAGAAAGCATCTGAAAACTAATATAGCGGTTCTCGAATAAGTGAGATACACTAATCTAAATTAAGTTGTAGCAAAAAATGAAGGCGTATTCACTTGATTTACGACAGAAAATTATTGATGTATACAATAAAGAGGAAATTTCTCAGCGTCAATTAGCTCAAAGATTTGATGTCGCGCTAAGTTTTATATACAAATTGCTAAGACAATATAGAACTACGGGAGACATATCTCCAAAACCCTTTAATGGAGGAGTAAAGCTCAAGCTGAGTGCTGATGATTTAGTTACTTTGACAGATCTAATCGAACAAAATAATGATGCTACATTAGATGAACTGTGCCAAATGCTCGCTCGACAGCGAAGAATTAAGATTTCTCGTGCAACTATGGGAAGAATGACTCAGAAGTTAAAATTGACGGTTAAAAAAAACTCTTCATCCCAATGAGAAGGAAACAGAGCGAGTTCAACGGCTAAGAGTCGATTTTTGCGCAAAAATACGGGATGTTCCGCTCAAAGACTTGGTTTTTCTAGATGAAGCAGGGGTCAATCTAGCTTTAATCAGGCTATATGCACGCGCAGCAAAAGGACAAAGGGATAGGGGGACTCGACCACATCAACGAGGCAAAAATGTATCGATGATTGGAGCGATCGCCCTCAAAGGAATTATTGCATCAATAAATTTGCTTGGTTCAATAGATGGACTGACCTTTGAAGCTTTTGTCATCCAGAAACTGGTGCCTCAGCTTTGGAAGGGTGCAGTAGTGGTTTGGGATAATTACAGTATCCATAAAGGAAAGGAAATTGAGAAAGCTATTATCGCTGCTGGAGCTAAATTGATCTATTTACCGCCATACTCGCCTGATTTTAATCAAGCGCGAAAATTGCTGGTCAAAAATCAAAAGTATTTTGCGTTCTCTTGGTGCTAGAAACTATAAAGATTTAGATTCAGCAATTTTCCAAGCTTATAGTCAGGTTTCTCGTAAAGACATTCACGGTTGGTTTTCTCATTCCTGTTACTGTATCTCACCATTTTGAGAACCGCTATATTTTAATTAATAATTTATTGACATGAACGATAAGTTTTATGGTGCGATCGCGCCCTAAAGGAGGACGCGAAGCTAGTGGTTTACCATACCGCTCCGCATAAAGCGTAGCCCGAAGGGCTAATCGCTCTACTTCTCACCCCGAATGTCCAAAGTAACTTCAGCAGTAATCGATCACTCATTCTGTCCGAGTATCTTCACTCTTCTTATCTTTCCCCGATAAGGAGAATAAACGCTAGTTAACTGCTCTAATTCCCCATCAACCTTATCCAACTGGGTCTGTAGTGAATTAACCTGCTCTTGCTGACGCTGCATCAGAGTTTGATAGTCCGATACTTTCAATGAATGTTCGTAGTGCTGCTTTTGGTAGTTGAGTTTAGCTTCATTGAGGGAAGCGATCGCCTTCTCGACATTAATAAGAAGCTTCTAACTCTCGGCGTTTTAAATCGGCTAATTTCTGCACTTTCTCAGATTCAAATACTTGAACGTGCCAGGGGTCTTTGTGGTAGAACTTCTGGTCAAAGTTATTTATCTAATTGACGATCGCATCTAAATTAAACTGAGCCTGTTTGAGGGTGACTAGTTCGGTTTGGAACTAAGGTACGGGAACGGGTTTTAGTACGTTGAGGGGTAATTTAGGTTTGGCGAGGGAGTCTGCTAATCGCTGTTTTTTGGCTTCTCCTAAAGGATACCGCTTCGCATATAGTTTGGTTTTTTCGGAGGTGCGATGCCTTCGGCTATGCTTCGCAAATCGCTAATGACCTCGCCGACATTAATTCTCTGTCCTTCTTCTACTTTCAAGTCTGATAGTTGGTTGAGAATTAGGGTGATGGTATGACGATTTGGGGTTTGATTGATTTAGTTCTTCGGTGACGGGTACGGGTGCAGTAGCTATAACATCGGTATTATTGGCATTAACAAAGGCATAAGCAGCAACGGCTAAAAGGAGGTAGCCCAATAGATTATATATTTTCATCACAGTTCACCAAGATTGGTCTTCTGTTACTGTCATAGTCTATTGGGTGAGGTTTTGGGTGCGATCGCGAAGCGCGACGCGAAGCTAGTGCTAAAGCATACCGCTCCGCATATCCTTTAGGGTACCCGAAGGGTAATCTGAGTTCGGGAATTGAGCGATCCGAAGGCTAGGCGTAAGCCTAATCGCTCAATTCCCCCAGTACTCTCCAGGAAGATCCTTTTTTTGAACAGTAACCCTGCCAACTTTTTTACCTGACATTCTCAATAATTCATCACCTGAAAATTCAAAACCAAGCAAGAGTGCTATTTGTGCAACTTCATCTGCTGTTGATGAAGCAAGCACCTCATTTTTAAGTGCAGGTTCAGACTGCATTTTCTTTAAAAATGCTTCGAGTTGATCTAAAGCCATATTTGAAAATCCTATTCTTACTCTTTGGTGTTGCGAACTTGTTGATCAGAATTATAGTAGACTATGAAAATTCATCTTGAATATTCATGACCGCAAAATCCTAACCTCGACATTCCCAACTGCATACTGTTCTCTCAAAAGCGCGATCGCTCTCTCCAACTCACAATAATTCAACTTCAAACTACTCCCAACCAACTCAGCCGTAGCCATTTGATTCGGTTCAACGGGAATCTTCACATCTTCAGGGAAGTCTACCGTTAGTTCTCCATTTATGTAGATGTCTGCGCCTGGATAAGTCTGTTGTAGTTCTTCTTGGGCGATCGCTTCTTCATCATCAAAACTAATACTCTTAATCTCAGTCTTGGCAGCTTCCCCTACTTCTGTACTTACCTTACTCGTAATAATCTGTTCGCCAGTCTGATAAACACCTTTGCCATCAGTAACTACAAACTCATTACCTTCATTGCCGATAATCAAATATTTACCGTCGGCAGAAGTGCGATTGCGAAGCTAGCCGTTAGGCATCGCTTGCCCAAACACCCGTAATGTTCGCATAAACGTTATTAATACTTGCGTTCTGGTTATATACTCGCACGATGCCATCTCTCAAGCCTAGATTCTGAGAGACTTTTTGAGTGATGCCCCCACCGTTGGCTAAATGAATACCCAATGTTAGTAGGGCGATAAGCAAGAGCGGCATGGCGACACGAAGTTAGTCCTTTAGGGCTCCGCTACGCAATTGCTAAAACCCATAATTCACGACTCTCCACCAGTTTTTAGTCTTCTTCTTGGATTACTTACACTGATTGCCCAGATAGGCTCAGGATAAAATAACTGTACCCCTTGTTTGGTGAAGGTATCGGAGAAACAGGCGAGAAGATGACCTAATGACAGAGCGATCGGACGCGAAGCTTATACTAAAGCTACTCGCTTCGCATCTTCCGAAGGTGTCCTAAAGGATACACCTACGGATATACCCTTTAGGGAATCCTTTAGGGCTGTTTTGATATCTCCCAGAAAGTAGCCGATACTGATCGAGACAATAGCGATCGCAACAGTAGCTAGCAGACAATGAGTAATGGAGTGATGGGGGAATCTATTTTCAATCCAAGTACTAATCGCAAACCAGATTTTGCCAATGGTGCTAGTAGTGGTGTCGATGTCGGGTCACCATTCTTGTTATATTGGGTTTCCGTTGTCGGAATATCTAACTTCCAGGCGATCGCCATAAAGAATTTTTTGATTGAGCTTTGTAAGTAGCGATCGCAGACTGAAATTCTCCTGACATTTCTTTATGGAGAGCTAGGGCAAAATTACCTTTACCCGTTCCCGCTTCTCTTAATACCAGAACTGAATTCCCAGCAGCGATTACGCAGTTGCGTATGCTTACGCAATCGCCTTGACTACATTATTGAAAGCATCACTCTCTCTAAAATTTACCCTTCCGCTTGTACCTGTGCTTTCTGGCTGCGGTGTTGGGCTAGAAGTTGTTGTGCGATCGCTGCTGGAGTAAACTTTGGGTTAGCCACCTCACGGGCGATGTTTACTTTTTCTTGTAAGTCGGGATGCTTTAATGCAGTAGTTAATGCAGTAATTGTTAGGGGTCGAGCCAGAGATCGCTCTCTGACACTCCCATTCAAAACCGTGCTTGCGACTTTCACCGCACACGGCTACTCCTGGCTTTTCGGTAATTTGTATTTTGTTCCTTTTCATCCCACGCTAGACCGCCTCGGAAAGGTCAGTTAGGGGTCGAGCCGAGGATCGCTCCTCGACACTCCCATACAAAACCGTGCTGGCGACTTTCACCGCACACGGCTTCTCCTGGCTTTTCGGTACTTTGTATTTCGTTCTATAAACCACAGGCAAGCTGTATTAGTCATTAAGAACTACTTATTTCCCTAGTCAGACTCAGGGCTGCACGGAGCGCATATTTCAGACATTACATCCATCCTTGTCAGG
>DATNPK010000069.1 GCA_036703275.1 Coleofasciculaceae cyanobacterium
TACCAACCCTCGGTATAGTGCGCAAGAGCTTTGTTGTAGACCAAACGCACGCAACCCATTGTCCGTCGCAAAAGATTTTCTTGCGCTTGTGTCGGGTAAAAGCGGAACTTGTAAGCACGTTCACTCATGCTTCACATTATAGAGTGCCTGTCGCCTGGGGAAACCCCAGATGTTCAAACGCCACGTCTCACCACCATAGCCTTGGCTTGGTGGGAGTATCCTGCGCGAAAATAGATGAAGAAACTAAACCAGTGCCAGTAGAGAGTCTGGCTAAAATTGAAGCCACAATAAGACAGCAAACTTTTAAATACATTATTGCTCAACAATGTAACCAATTATTAGTTACTGTACAGTTAACTTGTCTAGATTAATGAACTCCCCAGGTAGGATTTGAACCTACGACCAATCGATTAACAGTCGACCGCTCTGCCACTGAGCTACTGAGGATTGCTTTGACAGCCATTAATAATAATAGCGAATGCTTACGCAATTGGCAAGGATATTAAAAAGTAATTTTAACTCTACCAATTTGCCTGATGTAAAGGATATGCTGGGAACGAAGTGAGCCTCTGCTAAAATATTCTCTCCCCATGCTAGTTAATCGCTATCAAACTGTATATCTTTCATTTATTTCTACCGACTTGCCCGTCTGGAACGTAATTGAGGCTAAAGCGTCTCTATATCAAAAGGATCGAGAAAGATTTCATTTACTGCTAAACCAGCAAAATTTACCTCACTCTATTGTGCCAACGGTAGATCGGGGTAAATCTGAGCAAGGATTGTTTTGGTTAGAAATCTCTCCTTATCGAGTAATGATGACTATGCAGAGTAACGGCAAGTTAAGTTATCGGCATTTTTGGGAGAAAGGAATATATGGAGTAAGCAGATATTGTTTGAATACCGCTCCCGATCAACCCAGTCAATCAATACGTTTTCGCAATTTTACCCGTTACTTAAAAGTAGACAACGATCCATTTCCGAAAAATGTACGAATTGAATATGAAATATGGTCAGCCGAAGTTCATTTAGGTTCTTATATTCTTCATTTAGAGATAGAGCCAGAAGATCGACCTAGATTAAATTAATTAGTAATGAATAAAAGATCTTCTAAATCGCTGGAGATCTTGTTAATAAAAAGAAAAATGGTTGTGGCATTCCTTTCCAATCCATTAAGCCCAAAACGGTTCTGTCATCTACCTTTCTAAAGACATCGTGAATTGGTAAATAATCATAAATCATGGTGGTGCTAACTCGATCGCGATACTCCATCATCCGAACTCTGGCTTTACTTTCCTCAGTTTTTAATAGCTTGCTCATCGTGCTGTACAGAGGATTGATTGCCTTGTTTCGAGGAATTGGTAAACGTAATCCAATATTGGTAATCACTGGATTTGGATCTACTTTAAAAATTTCGTTATTGCTATCGGAAAATAATAAAGGATGAACGTTGTCTCGATCGACAAATTCTTTGCCGTACCAACCGATAGCCTCTAGTAAGCCATCGAGAGAATGATTAGTGTGAAAACCAGACCCTTTCCATCTACCCATCATGAACTCTAAATCTACAGTGTCTAGCTCATCAAAAAGTCTTAATGCTTCACTAGTACTAGTTCTTCCTTGTTGCAAAATTGTCTGAAATTCGGCACTATTCATCGTTTTTAGGATACGCTGGCATGGTTAGAGTTGAACTTGACCCGATCGCGGTAAGCTACTTAATTAATGCTAGCTAACTATCTGTAATCGAGAATCAAAAGCGATCGCAAGGCGACTCAATTTCTCTTGCATACTGCTTGTACTAGCGATTAAATATTTAACCTTGTATAGTTTTTGCTATGCTCACGTTAAAAAATTTACAATTTATACATTGATTACATTGATTTTAAAATATAACCATGACCAAAGCTGTAGTTAAATTTTCCTCAGAAGACTGTGGGACTTGTCATAAGATGTCCTTTTATGATGCTAAAGTTGCCCAAGAATTAGATTTGGAATTTATTGATGTCAAGATGCAGGATACTGCTACCTATCGTAAATATCGCCAGATTCTTATGGCGCAATATCCCGATAAGAAGGAGATGGGATGGCCCACTTATATAGTCTGCGAATCTCCTGAAGAAGATTTTAAAATTATGGGTGAAGTAAAAGGTGGTCATCCTAAAGGCGAATTCCGTAAACGTTTACAAGGTATATTACAAGGATAGACACCAGGGCAAAAGAGAGATTATTGCCTGTTAGTTACCTTTTGCCCTTAAAGATCATTTGTACTCCTGTTTGAGGAGCGAGAGTGACGCCTCTTCTAGCAGGTGATTCAGGGCGATCGCTCTTTAACTCTAGTTCGTAGCTAGAGATGATTGTAGCTAACACCAGCTTCATTTCTAACTTAGCTAAGGCTTCCCCAATACAACGGCGTTTACCACCGCCAAAGGGAAAAAATTCATAAGCTGAAAATTCTTGTGCTAAAAAGCGTTCGGGTTTAAATTGATGATGTTCGGGATAGACATCTTCTCTTTGGTGCAGGAGATAAATACAGCCCATCAACACCTGTCCTGCCTCTAACTTGTATTCCATCAGTTCGGTGGGTTTTAAGACAGTTCGAGGGAAAGTCAGCATCGCCACAGGATAGATCCGTAAGGTTTCTTTACAGACTGCATCGAGGTAAGGTAACTGAGCGATCGCCATCGGTTCGGGATTTGCGCCTAAGCTAGCTATTTCGTTCTGTAATTTAGCTTTAATCTCAGGATAACGATGCACCCAGTATAGCGACCAAGCGATCGCCGAAGCTGTAGTTTCATGTCCTGCCAGCATTAGCGTCATTAATTCATCACGCAGTTCGGAGTCTTTCATCGCTTCTCCTGCTTCATCCCGCGCCGACATCATCAGAGAAAGAATATCCTGACGTTGGCTATTGTCTTCAGTCCTTCTAGTGGCAATTTCTTGAAAGATGGCTTCGTCAATTGCTTTTTGCTGACGGATAAAATTACCCCAAGGACTCCATGCGCCCAAGTCTTGTTGTAACCAGGGGAAAAAGAGGAAAGCCGAGGTAAGGGTAGATTCAAAGATATTAGCCAGTCTAGTAATGCGCTGCTTTAATTCTTCAGATCTTTCGCTATCCTGTAGTCCATAGACCGCTTCTAAGATTACCTGTAATGATACTTCCTGGCTTAGCTGACGCGCGACAAAAGGCTGGTTAGGCTTTAACTTGCCGATAATATTACGAGTCAGATCGCAAATCAATTGACTATAAGCCTGCATTCTTTCCCCATGAAAAGGCGGTAACAGTAACTTGCGACGTTGTTTATGGCGATCGCCTTCAATTAGCAATAAAGAATTCTCGCCTACCAATGGCTTTAATAACTGAGTATTTTGACTAGAGGCAAAATACTTAGAGCGATCGCTAGTTGTAATTTGTCGCATCGCTTCAGGATGATTAACAAAAACATATTCATCTTGTCCCGCTATGTCGGCAACAAATAGATCGGGAGCTTGTTTAGCAGCGGAGTCCATGTATTTATCTGGCTTGGCGATCCACTGCAATTTTTGTTGTAGAGATGATTGTTTTAGCCTAGGAATTGATTTCATGACTGTAGATTAAGAAAAATTCAGATCTCTGCTATTATTTTAATAATTTTTCTCCAAGCTATTGACCAATATCCGAATAATTCATAACACTACTGCACTTTTAATTTATAGTTGTAATTTGTAGTTGCTACTGGCTACTTTTCCTAACTACCAACAACCGATTCGCCCGCAGCGATTCCCGAAAGTACTGCCCCCTCTATTTTAGGTGCAACAAAGGCATCCCCCGCCATTATCAGAGGTATTTCAGATACAGCTAAACAGGGTTCACTATAAAAAGTTTTTGGTAGGCTATAGCGCCAACGATGTATTTGATATTTAATGACTGGTGAACCTAAGTAATCAGACGCAGCGGTAAATAGTCGATCGGCAATTTCTGCATCATCGCTATCCCAATTAGCATCGCTAAATTTAGGGGTAGCATGAAGCGTTACAGCATAACCGTTGGGAGAAATGCCTTTTTGATAATTGTCAGCCAACCAAACTAAAGCTAAATCTTCTAAAGCTACACCTCCTGGTGCAGGTATCTGGCTGGGTTTTGACAACAAAGCTAAAACCGCAATGCAGCTATAATAACTAACTTGTTTCAAAGACGATCTAATTTTTGTCGGTAGAACTATTTCAGAAGCATCTAGTAAAGCTAAAGATTGAGGCACGGGAGGAGTCATAACCAAAACATCTCCCTGATACTGTTGCTTGTTTTCTGTTTCTACAAGCCAGCGATCGCTATAACTAACTTTCACTACTCTAGTGTTGGTCTGAACATCTAAATTTTGTGCTAAATGTTTAGCAATGCCGCGAGTACCATTTACCCCACAGTAACGCGGTTGACCATCAACTTCACCAAAACCCTGACACCATTCTTTAACTACGCCCTGCTGCAACCATTCATCTACCCAAGCCTGAAACTGTGGCTGTTTAACGCTGAAATATTGAGCGCCATAGTCAAACACGCCTTCGATAGATTCTCCCTGTCTGACACGCCGAGTCGCCAAACGTCCGCCGATTCCTCTGCCTTTGTCTAATACTGTTACCTTGATTCCGCTGCGTTGTAAAACAGTTGCGGTAATTAATCCAGTAATTCCTCCACCAACAATGATACAAGAGCTAATTTTCATAAGGCGATCTCGCTTGGTGCAACATCAAATTATTTATGCTTTTTATTTAGGTTTTTTAAGTGAGCTAGTTATAACTTTAGTTAGAAAGAGTAAATGGACTGTATATCTTTATTTGATTGAGGTTAAAGACCTATTTCAGACGATTTTACTAGAATATGTTGTTTATTATTCAAATAGTTAAAGACCGTTGCCTAAGCATATTTACTTAGGAGTACCAGCGAGCAAATTATTGAATGTTTTAAATTCGCTCATGTTAGCTATTTTTTGTAATTCAAGCATATTTTTAGGTTCAACCCTACTGTCGTCCAACTTAATTGTTAATCATGCTTTAGCAGATAATCAATTCGCTCTCAACCAAACTCAAATACCTCATTCCGATTCAGCAAGCCCTAACTATACTAATGAATTTATTGAACCAGAGATCTTTATTGCATCCAACATTACTGTTGTTCCTGCAACAATAGATTTAGTTAAATAGTTTGAAGGCTTTAGTGCTAATGCCTATATGGATACCAGCGGATTACCAGTTGTTGGCTATGGACAAACTAGAATCAATGGTAAGACCGTCAGCATGGGACAATATATTACTGAGGCGCAGGCTGATGTCGCATTGAAGCAAGAGCTTAATCGGATTCAACAGTTGGTTCAGTCTTATGTCCAGGTGAAATTGAATCCTCACCAATTAGGAGCATTAACATCGTTAGTCTACAATTCAGGAATGAGAATATTAACCGATAGTACCTTAATCAGAAAACTTAATGAAGGAGATCATGCAGGCGCAGCAAAAGAGTTTCCACGTTGGAATAAAGCTAATCAGGGCGGTCAATTAGTTGTGTTTTCTGGTTTGACTAAACGCAGACTTGCAGAGCAACAGCTATTTTTAGCTCCTTATCAGCAGATAGCAAATAATTAAGACTTTGGTGATTCAAAATATGAGCTTTTAGCTTTCCAAAAAGAGTAAATATTTATGGAGCGAAATTCTCAAGTCAAACTGCTCGATTTTAAACGGGACAAGGCATCAAATGATTTTGTTCCTAATCCTGCCATTCTTTGCAGCACTCTAGGGGATGGTATTCATCTTGAACTTCATCAACAACCTGAATTTGAAACTAGCGAACACCAACATATCATGCACGTAATTGCTTGTGGCGTTGGCGATAGATTAGCACCAGGAGAGAGATTTCTCGATGGTAAAGTCCGCTCTGAAAGACGAGAGCGAGGAGATATTGCGATTATTCCCGCTGGTATTGCTCATCGTTGTAACTGGAAGATCTCAGCCGAGTTTGGTATTTTGGCGATCGATCCTTCACTGCTGCAACAAGTTGGTCGAGGTTTGGTAGATGGCGATCGCATCGAACTCATTCCCCAGTTTATGAACCAGCAAGATCGACTGATACAAGGAATTTTTGCCACTTTAAGGGATGAATTAGAGTCAAATCAAATTGCCGGTAGTTTATTGATTGATAGTCTAAAAACTACATTAGCAATTCATTTATTACGCAAATATTGCCTTACGAAGCCCAAGCTTTCTAGTTACGGATCTGGCTTAGGTAAATTTAAGTTTAAACAAATAACTGAATATATCAACGAACATCTAGATAGCGATCTCAAAGTCATTGAGCTAGCGGCGATCGCCCAAATGAGTCCTTATCACTTTATCCGTTTGTTTAAAAAAGCTTCGGCTCAAACACCACACCAGTATATTTTGCAGCGTCGAATTGAGAAAGGGAAATATTTATTGCAGCATAGTCAGTTGAGTACTGAAGAAATTGCAGCTAGCTTAAGATTTTGCGATCGCAGTCACTTTGCTAAATATCTCAAACGTTTTACTGGATTGACACCAAAACAACTTCAAGCTAAATCGCAATAATTTACCTAAAAAAAGCAACTTTTTTCTAGAGTTTGGAGAAGCAAGACTTTTAGACTATCAGCAGTAGAGAAAAGTTAAAGAGCTAAAAATGAGCGATATCGACATTAAAACCACTCATGTCCGAGTACCAAACCAAGACTTACGGACAACATATGCGGAGCGGTATCCTTTAGGACAAGCCCCGCCCTTCGAGGGCGGGGATGCGTCCTTACAAATTGATGCTTACTTAGCACAACCAGCAAGAGAGGGAAAATTTGCTGCGGTAATCGTTTTTCAGGAAATTTTTGGCGTAAACAGCAATATTAGAGAGATTGCCGAATTAATTGCCCAACAAGGTTATGTAGCAATAGCACCAGCGATGTATCAACGGATTGCTCCTGGTTTTAGCCGTGATTTTAGTCCTCAAGATCTTGCCTATAGTCCCGAAGCCTATCAACTTGGTTTGCAATATTATCAACAAGTTAAGTATCGAGAAATATTCAGCGATATTCGAGCTGCGATCGCCTATCTTAAAACCTTACCCAATGTCAAAGCAGATGCGATCGGCTGTATTGGCTTCTGTTTTGGCGGTCATGTTGCCTACATGGCTGCTACCTTACCCGATATCAAAGCTACGGCTTCATTTTACGGTGGTGGCATTACCACCTCTAGCTATGGTGAAGATGTTCCCACTATCGAGCGCACTGCCAAAATTCAGGGTACTATTTATCTGTTTTTTGGCACGAGAGATACTTTAGTGTCTCAGGAAGAAAGCCAACAAATTGAAGCAGAATTAGACAAACAACAAATCGATTATCGTCTATTTCGCTACGATGCAGGACACGGTTTTTTTGCTGGATTCTTTGAAGACAAGTATCCGTTTTTAAAACAACATCCAAGTTACAATTCTGAAGCTGCACCTCATGCTTGGCAACAGGTATTAGAACTTTTTCAAAATAATTTATCAGACTGGGAAAGGGATTATTAGCGGTACATCTTTGGAAAGATGCAATTTCACTACCGTCTTTTTTAGGATGGCAACACAAGCAAACATTTCCAAAAGTACGAATCAATCAGGGTGAGCCAAAAAAATAATCATGAAAATTCATCATCTCAATTGTGGCTGTATGTGTCCCCTTGGTGGAGCGATTTTTGATGGCTTTAGTCGCGGACTGAGCGCTCATCTTGTCTGTCATTGTCTGCTAATTGAGACGGAGCAAGGACTCGTTCTTATCGATACAGGCTTTGGATTGCGAGATGTTCAGTCGCCTTACTCCCGACTTAGTTCTTTTTTCATTAATTTCAATCGCATCCAGTTCGATCGCCAGTACACGGCAGTCGATCGCATCGAACAACTCGGATTTTCGGCGCGAGATGTGCGTCATATTGTGCTTACCCATCTTGATTTTGACCATGCTGGAGGTCTGGAAGATTTTCCTGAAGCGATCGTTCACGTTATGCAAACTGAAATGGATGCTGCTCGCGATCGCCGTGGCTTGATCTCAAGTCAACGCTATCGTTCAAAACAGTGGGACGAAGTTAAACACTGGCAATACTATTCACCAGGAGGCGAACCTTGGTTTGGCTTTGAAGCGGTACGGAATCTCAAAGGACTACCGCCAGAAATTCTGCTAATTCCCCTTGTCGGACATACCCATGGTCATGCTGGTATTGCGATCGAGACATCTGAAGGTTGGCTTCTCCATGCAGGGGATGCTTACTTTTATCGACAGGAAATGGATGCTAAACCACACTGTACCCCTGGCTTCCGAGCCTATCAATGGATGATGGAGGTCGATCGCCAGGCTCGATTATTTAATCAAAATCGGTTGCGAGAATTATCCCTAGATCGTCAGAAAAACGTGCAGCTATTTTGTAGCCACGATGCCGTCGAATTTAAAGCGTTTGGCGATCGCGCATAATTAACCTATAACCCATAACAAAAATAAATCTTTTTTTCTTTGTTTATACTAAAATTAAAATTTTAATTTAACAAAATAATAATAATGCCCACTTATGAAGAGGTATTTATACCTAGCAAAAAGCTTAGTGTATCCGTGATAGACAACGTTTGAAATGGATGATATAGTTTGGTGCAAAAATTCATCTCATCGGTAAAGCATTGGCGGTACTCGCCAATGGCTTGATATATCCGCCTCGCTTATATCGAGAGTCTTTTTTGGCATTTGAGATAAAAATAGTACTACAAAAACTAAAAACTAGAAGCTTAATCGTCCGCTTTAAATCCATTGATCAAATGGTAAATTGAGTAACATAGATTCAGCCGATTAAGCTTTTACGCAATCAATTGGGTTAAAGACTTTCAATTTGCTGAAAAGTTTCAACGAATAACAGCTTATAAAGCAGTCATTACTTTTAAAAATTCTGCTGACAAGTTTAAATTAGAATCATCTTTCTTTTTAAATAAAACACCTGCTAAGAAATAAATATTTTGAGAATAAAATGCTTGGCAATTTTTCTTTAATTCCAGGATAGTATCTTTAACTTTAGGTTCGCGACTGTAGTAACCAAATTTCAGTGGGGAAATCATGAAATCGACGACTTGATAGCCTTGAGCGATCGCATAATTAACTGTATCAACTGGATTGGAATAAGCTGAAATCATCAACAGCACATTCTCATAACCGAGTGATAAAAGCTGTTTGGTAATAGTTGCTCCATCTGTGCCACCATGCAAAGAAGGCATATATAAATTATCATCAGGCGCAGGAAGGTAAGGAGGATTAGCTATTAAATAGCTAGCATCCGCAGGCGCATATTCAAAGAAACATTTATTATGAATAGTATATTTATCGTTGAGTCGATATTGCTCAATTCTCGAACTAGCAATTTCACAGGCAGCAGACTTTAACTCAAAACCATGAATAAAGCCATGACAATTGTTTTTTAACAAGCAGTTAATTACTGGACTACCATCTCCAGCACCAAATTCGACCAAAATATCGGCAGGGGTACATTGACTTAGCACCATTTTTTCTAAACATTGACTGTAAAATTGAGACTCTTCTGGACAGAAGAAAACTTCATTTGGTGAAGAGGATTGAACTGCTTGATTTGAGGTTAATACGACTTTTTTCATAGTTAAATAATGAATAATTATTGAAAAGAGGGAACAGGAAATAGAAAAAAAACTTGCTTAAGTAGTCGTGCAAAATAAATTTCCTAGTTGAAATCGGGGAAAGGGGAAATGGGAAAGGGAAAATGGGAAAATTAAATGTGTAATTAATGAGGACGCGATTTCTGAGGTTGCCTCAGAAATTAAAGCCGTCCGTTTCGCCTAGGTACTTATCTTCTGACTTTTCTCCGCTTGTTTAACTTCTTTAATAATCGCTGCACCAGCGCGATCGCTCATTAATTTTCCTTGATCGTAGCCAAGCACTAATTCCCAGGCATATTCTGGATATTTCTCTACTAAGGGTAATGCAGCTTGATGCAACATCCATTGACCGTGGCGTTCATCTTCTCGAATGTGCAGTTCCCAGTAACCCATGGCATTGTCTGAAAGTCCGAGTCTTTCGGCAGCAGTCATGTAGTCTTTGTAAATGGAAGGACCGACAACTTCAAAGTAGGTAAGTCCACCGTTATAGCGTAAAAAATGACGCTTGCATTCGGTTAGCAAAAAGTTTTGGTTGATACTAGCCAAGAGTTCCCAGGGTACGAGGCCAAAATATGATTCTGGTTCGGTATTTAGTCCCAGTTCCGCCAACATTTGCGCGAAAAAGGTAGAATGTTTGCGATTTAGACGACCATTACCATATTCTTCTAACAATACGCGAATTAGACATGCTTGCACTTCGTTACTAGCACCGCCTAGAATCCTAGATAATTGGCTAGCTTCGACTAGTCCATCTAAAGATGCCATCGCTAGTAAATGCCGATATCCTGCCAGCGTCATTTCTTCTCGTAAATAACGCTTATTCTCGTTTAAAGGAGGATCTAGATCGGCTTCACCTCGTTCTATCAGTGCTTGTTTGATGTCTATTTGTTGGTATTGCGCCAGATCAATTTGCGATAGTTCCCACTCTTGCCAGACTTCTTCAATGCGATCGCGCAGCCATTTTAAATAAAACGAACGCTCATTTTGATATTGTCCTAAATCGTCGTACCAAAATAGATTGAGTCGATTAATTCGATAAAGAATTCGCTGTAAAAATAAATGCGCTGCATCTAAATCTTCCTCTGGGGAGTTTTCAATATAAGCTTTGTTTAAAGCGGTGGCGATCGCTGCTTCCAGACTGCTTACCAATTCGGGTTGAAAATTTACTTGTCGATCTAAATTCTCAAGGGTTAAAAGTCGAATTAACTGCTGTTCTGCTTCAGTGTAGTTGATAGTTTGAGAAGCAGACAATAAATCTTTCGAACTTCTGTCGATCAAGCGATTAAAATTTAGAACTGATGTCATTATAGATATGTTGAAAAGCTTTAACTGTATTTATTTGTTATCGCCGACAATGAAACTAAGCCAAGTATTGTCTTCGTCAGCTCAAATAATCGTAACTAGTTATTGGCTTCACCATGTCTATCTTGAGTTAGAGTCTATCTAGTTGCCGTTCGCTAGTACCCAGCCAAGGTTGAATTGATGATTTAAAGCAAGTAATAGGTAATAGGGAATAAGTAATAAGAAATAAGTAATAAGTAATAGGAAGCAGGGGAAGATAGTTACTAAGATTTTTTGACGCTCTATCAGAGCTAATTTAAGTCGTCTAAATAATTGAGGGAGAAGTCATTATCAATTATTAAGTTTGAATTATTAATTACTTACATTAGCTAATTGTTTTTCTAGCCAGCGATCGCCTAATTTATTTAACAGTCTTTCGCCCACAACATCATCTAGTCTAGCAGGGAGATTTTTTCTAGGCGCACAATTACCCAATGAGCTTCAATTTGCCTGGAAGGTAGAAGTTGTCATGGCTGGCTGCGGTGGAGCATTTGAGTCAGAATATGATGTAGCTCTATCAATTTTACTGAATCTACTAAACCATTGTTATTAGCCTGACTGCCCAAGGAATATATCCTAGCTAATTCAGCAAAAGAATTTTCTCTTTTTTGGAGATAATGATCTAGTTCTTTAGCTATACTTTCTATTTTAACTCTAATTATAGGAAAAACTGTTTTTTAAAAAGGCAATTTACGATTAATAAAATAAGATTTCGTTGATGTCTCCATTGGTCTTGTTTAAATTTATTGATCTTAATTTTTCTAATAATGCAAACACTTAACTAAGCTTTGGTCATTACCATTTTATTTATCTAAACCTGTATTTTTTGGTGGTAATTAACTAATATTATTTTCTAACGTTTTGGTAAATATCGACAATAGCAAGATTAATAATTACTTCTTGTAAAAACTGTCTTACAATTCGATATTTATCTAATGAAATAATTTACTTAGCGGTAATTATATAATCTTTTATTTGTAGAGTAGTAGTCATAAATTTGATTTCTATATATTTTAATAGTCTTAAAATCAAGAGCGATCGAGATATATACAGAGAAAGTAACAAGTAGCAAAAAAGGTAATAAGTAGTGGATAGGAGGTAGTAGATAGTAAGCAAAAACTCCAGTTTAGAAGATAATTCTTTATTAACAATTATTGCTCCAAGCTACACTTACAAGATCATTGATGATAATGCTTATGCCCTAAAGGACTCTATCACGGATACCGCTTCGCGACGCGGAGCGGTATGAAGTAAGCATTTGCCAATCGCGGATTCACGGATAAACCGCACTCCGCCCTTCGGTCTCGAAGCTTATCCGTGATAGACTAGCCCCGAGCCGTCCGTGATAGACAGCGTTAGGGTATTGAAACTCTGTTTGGTATTTTTAAGATTAGTATCAAAGATTAACCTAGGGATACTTAACCAATATTGGTTCTCGTGGAGATGTCTATAAATAATTAGCATGGATGCAATAAGCTCAACTCCGAAATTCAAAATAAACGTTGATTATCTCTGATTTTACTAATCGCGATCGCCTACTTTTAATTTACTTAGGTTTCCAGTAATTCTCAGAGTTGAGATTGTTATTATAATCCTCGATAGAAACTTTCACCTCTTGAATATGTTGATACGCCCACTCTCCCATAACTGCAAGTGGTTCTACAAGAGATTTCCCCAGGGGAGTCAGGGAATACTCAACTTTTGGTGGAACTGTTGGGTAAATTTTTCGCTCAATTAAACCGCATCGCTCTAAATTGCGGAGATTTTGAATCAGCATCTTGGGTGAGACACCAATAATTTGCTGTTTGAGTTCGTTGTATCGTTTTGTGCCTTGTGTTAGAGCAAAAACAATCAAGATTGTCCATTTATTGGCAATATGTTCGAGTATTTGATGCGCCTCGCAATTTGTATCAAAAATATTCATTGTCGCCACGCGCTCAAGGGTAGGTTGAGGACAATATTTGGGTAGCTCGTCGTTGGAATCGTTAGAAACAGCCATGCTTACTAAAAAGTAACTATATTACTTCTCGGTTAATCCTTCCGAGCAGCATTAGGGCAATGGTATCAAAGAAATGTCGAGCAATATAAAAGTTTTAAGCAATGAAAGCATATCAACTTCAAGCATATAATTCTCTAGAGGCATTGCAATTAATCGATTTACCAGAACCTACCGTTGGTGCAAATGATGTTCTAGTCAAAATTCGCGCCAATTCCATCAACTATCGAGAGTTAATAATTCTGGGTGGAGGATACGATCGCAACAAAAAACTGCCAGTCATTCCTGCTTCTGATGGGGTTGGTCAAGTTGTCGATATCGGTAAAAATGCAACTGCATTTGAAATTGGCGATCGCGTTGCTGGAACATTCTTTCAAGATTGGCAGTCAGGATCGGCGACAGAAAAACAGATGAATACGGCTTTGGGGGGAGGAATTGACGGCACTTTAGCTGAATATGTTGTTTTTCCCGAACACGCGCTGGTTAAAATCCCCGAACATCTTGCTTACGAAGAAGCAGCAACACTTCCTTGTGCAGCCTTAACCGCCTGGAATTGCTTAAGGAGGGGTGGATTAATACCTGGACAAACAGTTTTGACTCTTGGTACGGGTGGAGTATCGATCTTTGCGCTGCAATTTGCCAAGTTATTTGGTGCCAAAGTAATTATTACTTCCAGTAGTGATGAAAAACTCGATCGCGCTATGGCTTTAGGTGCAGACGCGACTATCAATTACCGTACTTATCCCGAATGGCAAGATCGAGTGCGCCTTTTAACTGATGGAGTTGGAGTCGATCAGGTAGTAGAAGTTGGTGGTGCAGGAACTATGAAGCGATCGCTCGATTCAGCGCGTCTTGGTGGGTATATCGGAGTCATTGGGGTTTTGAGTGGCTTTGGTGCAGCTAATTTTACACCAGCAACAGCCTTTTTCAATCAGTTACGCATTCAAGGAATTTATGTCGGTAACAGACAAATGTTTGAAGAAATGAACGCGGCAATTGCCCTACATCATTTACAACCAGTTGTTGATGAAATTGTTCCTTTTTCTGAAGCCAAGCGCGCTTACGAATTACTTGAATCTGGCAAGCACCTAGGAAAAATTGTTATTAGCCATGCTTGAGGCATAGTGATCTTGATGTGTTAGATTTTGCTCACAAATGGGGAATCAGCTAGACATACTTACACCCTGATTGGCGATCCTTCCCCAATGTGGGTAGATATCCCTAAAGTCGTTATGAGTAGGCAAATGGTAGAATTATTAAAAGTTATTAAATATTGCTTTCTAGCTAGGAGATCGTGGATTAAAAAGCAAATATTAGATCGTTAAGAATACTGATTATTCATAAAAATTACTATGCTGAAAAGACTGTTGGGCGACCCCAATGCACGTAAACTAAAAAAATTTCAGCCTTTAGTGGCAGAAATCAACCTGATTGAAGAAGACATCAAGGATTTATCTGACGCAGATTTAAAAGCAAAAACGGGCGAATTCCGCGAACAGCTTGCTAAAGCAAAAAATGATGATGAAAAGAAGGAAATCCTCGAAGATATTTTGCCTGAAGCTTTTGCCGTAGTTAGAGAAGCAGCGATTCGAGTATTGGGGATGCGTCACTATGACGTACAGTTGCTTGGAGGCATAGTTTTACACAAAGGACAAATCGCCGAAATGAAAACAGGCGAAGGTAAAACCCTAGTATGTACGCTTCCTGCATATCTCAACGGTTTGACTGGGAAAGGGGTTCATGTTGTCACAGTTAACGATTATCTTGCCCGCAGAGACGCGGAGTGGATGGGGCAGGTTCATCGCTTTTTAGGTTTAAGCGTGGGGCTGATTCAGTCGGGCATGAGTCCGACAGAAAGAAGAAAAAATTATGCCTGTGACATTACTTACACGACTAACAGTGAATTGGGCTTTGATTATCTGCGGGACAACATGGCTGTATCCATGGAAGAAGTAGTACAGCGTCCTTTTAACTATTGTGTAATTGACGAGGTTGATTCGGTACTAGTTGATGAAGCTAGAACTCCGCTAATTATTTCGGGACAGGTAGAACGTCCCACAGAAAAGTATCTTCAAGCATCTCAGATAGCAGCCCAGCTAGTCAAACAGGAAGAAAATTACGATGAGGAATTAAATGGCAATGAGGGCGTTGGTGATTACGAAGTAGATGAGAAAGCTCGTAATGTTTTGATGACCGACGAAGGGTTTGCTCGTGCCGAAGAAATATTAGGTGTGGGCGACCTATACGACCCTGAAAATCCTTGGGCGCACTATATTTCTAATGCGGTTAAAGCGAAAGAACTTTTTACCAAAGATGTTAACTATATGGTGCGTAACGATGAGATTGTCATCGTCGATGAGTTTACGGGGCGCGTGCTGGCTGGAAGACGCTGGAGTGATGGTTTACACCAGGCGATTGAAGCCAAAGAAGGAGTGCCAATTCAAAAAGAGACTCAAACTCTGGCAAGTATTACCTATCAAAACTTTTTCTTACTCTATCCCACTTTAGCAGGGATGACAGGAACAGCAAAAACAGAGGAAACCGAGTTTGAGAAAGTTTATAAGCTTCAAGTAACGATAATTCCGACTAATTTGCCGTCTAGAAGAGCCGATCTTGCTGACGTAGTTTATAAAAAAGAAATTGGCAAATGGCAAGCAGTGGCAGAAGACTGCTTTAATATGCATGAAAAAGGTCGTCCTGTGTTAGTTGGTACCACAAGCGTCGAGAAATCTGAGCTAATTTCTCAGTTGCTAAAGCAAAAAGGCATTGAACATAATTTGCTTAACGCTAAACCCGAAAACGTAGAGCGAGAATCAGAGATTGTAGCTCAAGCTGGTCGTAAAACTGCCGTAACGATCGCAACTAACATGGCAGGACGAGGTACAGATATTATCTTGGGTGGTAACGCTGACTATATGGCAAGGCTCAAGGTGCGAGAGTATCTAATGCCAAAAATAGTGATGCCCGAAGATGATAATCTGATGGCTAGAGTACCAGGAATCAAGCTGGGTAAGGATTCTGCCAAAGGTTTTGGCGGGTTAGGCGATGGCAAGAAAGTCAAGACTTGGAAAGCATCGCCGCAAATTTTCCCGACTGAACTATCAACAGAAGCTGAAAAATTACTCAAGGAAACCGTTAAGTTTGCCGTACAAAGATACGGCGAGCAAAGTTTATCTGAACTAGATGCAGAAGAAAAAATCGCTGTTGCCTCGGAAAACGCGCCCGTCACCGATCCTGTACTGCAAAAATTGCGTGAAGCTTACAAGTTGGTGCGTAAAGAGTATGAAGTATTTACCGACGCGGAACACAAGGAAGTAATTGCTAACGGTGGACTTCATGTAATCGGTACAGAGCGTCACGAATCTCGTCGAGTCGATAACCAGTTGCGAGGACGGGCAGGAAGACAGGGCGATCCTGGTTCAACTAGATTTTTCCTTAGTTTACAGGATAACCTGTTGCGGATCTTTGGTGGCGATCGCGTCGAAAAGCTAATGAATATGATGCGTGTCGAAGACGATATGCCCATCGAGTCTAAGATGCTGACCAACTCCCTAGAAGGGGCGCAAAAGAAAGTAGAAACTTTTTATTACGATACTCGTAAGCAGGTCTTTGAATATGACGAGGTGATGAATAATCAGCGTCGCGCTATTTATGCCGAACGTCGACGTGTACTAGAAGGATTAGATCTTAAAGAACAGGTAATTCAATATGCCGAGAAAACTATGGGGGAAATTGTCGATGCTTACATTAACCCTGAATTGCCCCCCGAAGAGTGGAAGCTAGACAAAATGGTCGATAAGGCTAAAGAGTTTATCTATCTTCTCGATGATGTAGAACCTGCACATCTCGAAGATATGACCGTCAACGAGATGAAGAACTTTCTGGGTGAAGAAGTCCGCAAAGCTTACGACATTAAGGAACATCAAATTGATAGTATGCAGCCTGGTTTGATGCGCCAAGCAGAACGATTCTTTATTCTCCAACAGATTGACACCCTATGGCGAGAACACCTACAGGCGATGGACGCGCTGCGAGAGTCAATTGGTTTGCGCGGTTATGGACAAAAAGATCCGCTGATTGAATATAAACAAGAAGGATACGAGATGTTCTTGGAAATGATGATTGATATTCGTCGTAACGTCGTTTACTCTCTCTTCCAGTTTCAACCCCAACCTCAACCCCAAGCGCAGGCAGTGTAAAACCACTATTTATTGACACTCCAATAATTTCATGATCCACAAGCCAGTATTTATTTGCTGGCTTTTCTATTTAATAGCAATTTTTATCTTTGTCACTTCAGAATCTTAACTGCAAATTTAGCTTGAAATACAACTTCCTATCGTTTTCAATAATCAGCTTGCCATATCTATGTCTAGTTGTTGAGGGAGTATCTAACTTAACGTTAGTATTACCTAAAGCATTGAGCAAGGGAAAAGAGAAATTCAATCTATTGAATTAATTATGAGCAATAACCAAGTCGTAAATATTCAAGAATTGAGTCATTTTTTTGGCGAAGGAAAGTTAAAAAAGCAGATTTTGTTTGATATTAATTTAGTTTTCAATTCGGGCGAAGTAATTATCTTAAAAGGACCTTCTGGATCGGGAAAAACTACTTTATTAACGTTGATGGGTGGACTGCGATCGCCACAGTCAGGAAGCCTACGAGTATTTGGTCAAGAGTTAGTTGGGGCAAAAAAAAATAAGCTGGTGCAAACGAGGAAAAACATTGGCTATATTTTCCAGTCTCACAATCTTTTGGCATTCCTAACCGCAAAACAAAATGTGCAGATGTCGTTAGAGTTGCACGACAACATTAAAACCACAGAGGTAGAATCAAGAGCGATCGCTCTATTGGAATCAGTCGGCTTGGGAGAACATATTAACTATCATCCTCAAAACCTTTCTGGGGGACAAAAACAACGGGTAGCGATCGCTAGGGCACTAGTTTCGCATCCGAAGATAGTCCTAGCAGACGAACCCACCGCAGCATTAGACAGCAAATCGGGTAGAGACGTAGTAGAGTTGATGCGGCAGCTAGCTAGAGAACAAGGCTGCACTATTCTGATTGTGACCCACGATAATCGCATTCTTGATGTAGCTGATCGCATCGTGGAATTAGAAGATGGCAGAATTACTTTAGATACAGAACAATAAGCCGTTAATAATTTTAATAATTTAATTAGCTAATTTCTCAAACTATCTTCTAAGCGATCGAGCATTGAGTCATCTGAGTTAGGAGTACGCCATAACTGCTCTAAACCACTAGCAGGCATGGTTAAATATAAAATATCTTGTGGTTGCAAACAAGTTTCTAGTAATTGCCAACCGTGTAAGGTGCGATTTTTTCTCTCCAGATATAAAGGAACAAAGTCGCCTGTGATTGCTGCGTCTTGAACGGTTTGATTGCAAAAGGGATGTTTTGGGGTAATCATTGTTCCCAGAGCTACCCAAAGCAAATCTTGGGTCATACCATTGCCCAAAATTCTTCCTCCTAAGGCTGCCGCTGCAAATGAATAGGTGGCTAACTCTACAGGAGACAATACGCGATCAAACTCAAAAACCTCCTGCATCGATTGGGCAAACTGAGAATCTCCGCTACGAACTACGGTTTTCAAATAGGGTGCTAAAGCTTTGGCAGTAAGACTGATTTCCAGGTTAGTTGTATCATGACTAGTAACAGCAATTAAACTGATCGCTCGTTTGATATTAACCGCCTTGAGGCTAGAGGACATACTGGCATCTTCAATAATTACGGGAATGCCTTGAGAACGAGCAGAATGAATAAAACGGTTATTAGAATCGGATTCAATCACCACTACCTCATGACCTTGAGCATGGAGTTGGCTAGCAACATGAATTCCTACCCCACCCAAACCACAGACTATATGATGGTTATGTCTGGGAATTCTGGCAGCATCTATAGTTTGCCTAAAACGACTACCTAAAACAAAATCATTAATTAGAGCATAACAAATACCGATCACCCCAGCACCAACAATCATCATGATCGCAGTAAAAACTTTGATATAATCGGAGCCAGCTTCGGCAACTTCTTCTTTTCCTCCCGCACCTGTAATCATGCCGACCGAAAAATATAGAGCATCAGCGATGGAAGTTTGTAGATTAACGCTGACATAAATTAAGGTGGCGACACAGATTACTCCTAATAAAGCCAGACTGACTAAAGTGACAGGACGAGCGTAACGCTGATAACGAGGAATATTTAAAATTGCTTTAAATAGCTTTTTTTGCCAGGAGCGACGTTTAGTCAAAACCTTGGGTTTAGTACCGACAATTAAGCGATCGCCAATTCCTAGACATTTATCCTGTTTAATCGCGGAAATTAAATCTATTTCTCCTCTTGCCGGTAAATAATAGATTAGCATTCGGTTGGGATCGACCCACAGTTCTTTTAGTTCTTTTCCCAGCCAGGGATGGTCAAGATCGATAATTTCTTCCTGTATTGGCCAAGTACGGTTAAACAACTGTAGTTGACCGATCGCTTTGTTACCCAAGGCGGCGAAAGTAAATAAGGGAGAAGAAAGAGCCGCCACGCTCATCGTAAAATGATTGGGTAGAGTCAGATCAAGGCGATCGCCCAAAGTGTGGTTGAGTAGACGATTAATAATTCTAATTTGCGGATTAAGCACCCTAGCTTGAGTCAAAATTGCCAAATTAAGCGCATCATCATCATGAACTAAAACTAAAGTCTTTGCCTGCCTGATGCCTGCCTTAATTAAAGTGACGTTATCTCGCGGATCGCCAACTATAATTTGCTTGCTTGCCTGGGTATTTATCGAACTATCGCTAATTGCTACTACTTTTGCCCCCTGCTGCTTTAATAGGCTGTAGATTTGAGTGCCTGTGCGTCCTAAGCCACAAATAATTATTTTGGGTTGCATAAATTCTGATTGGGGTGCAAAGAGACACCGATCGCACCTAAATAATTTTGCGTAATCGATATCTTATTTACTGTATACGTAAACACCTTTAAGTTTTAGTTTTACTACCATATCATCCTTCCGACTTTAGTCTGGTTGAATTACGAGCTACAGAACGTAATATATTAAAATAACCGTTTAAATTAGTAGCATATTTAATGATTGATTTTAATGAAGGTAATCTAACTGCGGGAACTATTGTTACAGACCAGTTCGAGGGTCTTAATATCTCTACCCCTTCCGAGTTTGGAGTTATGGTCTTTGATACGAATAATCCTACTGGAGAAGATTACGATCTTTCCGCTGAAAATCTGGAAAATGCCCTGATTATTTCTGAAGACGGAGACGCTTCTGATCCTGATGATAATGCAGCAGGAGGAACGATCGATATTGAGTTTGATGAACTAACTACAGTTACGGAGATCGGACTGTTGGATATTGAAGAGTTAGGAAGTTCTGTCAGCTTGTTTGATGGCGACTCGAATTTAATTGAAGTCATAGAAATTGAACCTTTTGGCGATGGACGTAGTTTTGAGCTAGATATTTCCGATGTTTCAGGAGTAGCTCGCTTGGAACTCGATCTAGCAGGAAGTGGTGCATTGACCTCACTCAACTTCTTGCCAGAAGGTACAGATACTTCTAGCGGAGCAACCCAACTGACTAACCTAGGCTGGGAGAAAAACGGACAACCGCTCGGTATCTGGACTAATAACAGTGATGTTGTTAAAGACTTAGTTTCAGGAATTGAAGTTGTCGATGCCGTAACAGCTAACACTTTGGCGGGAAATGACCTAATTGAAGGTTTAGTTAGCAGTGGGACAGGTTTATCTAAACGATGGAGCAATCATCACTGGCAGCGGTAACGACTCTCTTCAAGGGAGCGTAATCGGAGCTGGAAATGAGAATGTCGGCATCTTTAATTTTGGTGATTTTGGTGATGATCAAACCAGTATCAATACAGGAACAGGCGCTGATAAAATTGTTGGTACTGTCAAAATCCAAGGTGATGGAAATAACAACTTTGGTGTCATCAATGAATTATTTGGCTTAATTAACACCGAAGCAGGTGACGACCAAATTACTGGTACGGTTGAGGTCGCAGGAAACGGTGATTTTAATATAGGTTTTGACAATAGCATATTCGCTCTTACCGATACTGGCGCAGGTAGGGATCGAATTACTAGTACGGTTAAAGTTGACGGAGATGGGAATAATAACTTTGGTATTATCAACGGTGAAGCAAGTATCTCTGCTGGAAATGGCAACGATCAAATCATCAGTACTGTAGTGGTGGAAGGAGATGGCAGCGGTAACATTGGCATCACTAGTGGTCTTGGCGGCATCGATCTGGGTGCTGGCGATGACTATCTTTACGGTGCTGTTGAAGTCGCAGGAGATGGGAATAATAACTTTGGTATCGAGAATACTGCTGTTAACTACATCCGTATGGGGTCTGGTAATGACAGTATTGTTGGAAAAGGAGTAGATGCTTTTACTGGTTTTGGTGGTAGTCCTACTGGAGGATCTGGCTTTATTGACTTGGGCGAAGGCAATGATAAAATCTCTGGTTTTGGTGTTAACCAAATCGTCGATGGTGGTACTGGCATAGATCTAGCTCAATTTCAATTTAGCCTAGATAAATCAATTACTTTCGGCAGCAGCGATGCAAACTCGATCGATATCACCGCAAATGAAGTAACCATGTCATTTACCAACGTGGAGGAATTTGCCTTTGCTAATGATTCCTTTACCCTCGATGAGCTGATTGATTTTGTTTAGTTAAGTTAATTCGAGCTATACCCTCGAAACTTATTGCCGCAGTTAGAATCGTGCTGTTGTGGATACACGAATCATTCTTACCGCGATCGCCGGGATGACTGTTTATGCTTCATCCCTTTTTTTAATTGCGTATTCTTTGAATCGCTCTAGATCCGCCATTACGGTAGACTCTAGCACTTCCCCGATTAAGCTATCTATTAGCTTTCTAATTGGAATGCAAAGAGACACCGATCGCACCTACACAAATTAAATTGTGCGTAATCGATATCTTATTTACTGTATACGTAAATATCTTTAAAGGAGAAGAATTAATTATTGGGACAGAGGAAAAGTTATTCTCAAATTACCAAATTAGGGGGCGAGCGCCACGTTCGAGTGTTACTATAATATTTCATTTTTATCTTTAATTTAATTAAGTTACAAACTATACTACATTAATCAGATTATTACCAGAAACATTTAAATTTAGATACAACTGTGATGATTAATTTTAATGAAGGTAATCTAACCGCGGAAACTATGATTACAGAACAGTTCGAGGATCTTAATATTTCTACTCCTTCCGAGTTTGGAGTTATGGTATTTGATACTAACAATTCTACTGGAGAAGATCTTGACCCCTTGCCAGAAGATACAGATACTTCTGTCGGGGCAACCCAACTTACTAACATAGGCTGGGAGAGAGATGGTCAACCGCTAGGTACATGGACTAATGACAGTAATGTAGTTCGAGTCTTAGTTTCGGGAATTGAAGTTGCTGATGCCGTAACAGCTAATACTCTGGGCGGAAATGACCTAATTTATAGTGTAGTTAGTAGCGGGATAGGTTTGCTAAACGATGGCATACTCAACACTGGCAATGGTAACGACTCACTTAAAGGGAGAGTATTAGGAGATGGAAATGACAATATCGGCATCCTTAATGTTAATGATTTTGAAGGCAGTATCAATACTGGAACAGGTGCCGACCAAATTATTGGTACTGTTGAAATCAATGGACGGGGAGACTCCAACACTGGAATCGTTAATGGCCTCATCGGCAATATCGACACGGAGAACAACAATGATCGAATAATCGGTACTGTCAAAGTCAAAGGAGACGGAAGTTTTAACATCGGCATCTTCAGTGAAGGGTTAAACTCGATCGATACAGGAAGAGGTAAGGACCAAATTACTGGTATTGTTGAAATTCAAGGAAATGGAGACTCCAGTACAGGTTTCTTAAATAACAATTTCACTGATACCAATACAGGAAAAGGTGATGACCAAATTACTGGCATTGTTGAAATCGAAGGAAATGGGAATGATAACAATGGTATTATCAATGGCGAAGCAGGTATTAGCGCAGCAGCTGGCAATGATTATATTTACGGTTCGGTAGTAGTCGCAAAAGACGGCAGCGGCAACAGTGGCATTTCTAGTGGTATGGGTAGCATCGATATGGGTTCTGGCGATGACTATATTTATGGTGCTGTTGAAGTTAAAGGAAACGGGGATAACAACTTTGGCATCGATAATACTGCTGCTAACGTCATCCGTATGGGGTCTGGTGACGACAGAATTATTGGAGAAGGAGTAGATGCTTTTACTGGTTTTGGTGGTTCTGTTAATGGACCTGGCTTTATTAACTTGGACGAAGGCAATGATAAAATCTCTGGGTTTGGTCAGCAAATCGTCGATGGTGGTACTGGTACAGATCTAGCTGAATTTGAATTTAGCCTAGACGAATCAATAATTTTAGGCAGCAGCGATGCAAGCTCTATTGATATCACCGCAAATGAAGTAACCATGTCATTTACTAACGTAGAGGAATTTGCATTTGCTAACGGCTCTTTCACCTTCGATGAGTTGATTGCGTCTATTTGATTTAATTTGCTCTAATACAGCCTGAAATTTATTGCTGCATTTAGAATCGCGCTGTGGGATACGCCCTGTCCTCATGGCAATCAAAGGATGACTGCTTATAAAGCAAGTGATCTATAGATTAGGACGTTAGTTATAAAACGAGCTATTAGCTGCGCAAAGCAAGGCAATGCTGCGTCGTCGTCTTACGACGCGCTGCGCTATTATTCTATTCGTCTACTGTTACATTATTTGAGATTTGATACCGTGCAATTTTCTGTTTAATAGCATTATGCACTCACCAACGCCAATCAAAAATCAAAACATAGGACATTGCCACTGGGGCTTCTTAGATTAATACGAAGCTAAAGTTAAAAAGGATTTACGGTCAGCGATAATCAAAAAGTTCCAGGTGATATGACTGTGATAAATATTTATGCTGCGGTTGAAGAATTTTGGCGATCGCTACACGCCTTGGCGTAGCCAAGATCGCATTTGAAAAAAAGCCGATTGTAACCAGCGATTGCTAACTGAAACAAGCGATTACTGTTCCGCTTGCTGTCCTTAATCTAAACTCCAGTTACGTTTATTTCTTTGGTGTTTGATGTTGTTGATGTATGGAAATACTTCACAATTAGAAACATTATCTAACTGAGAAAATCAACCGCGATTGCTCTATCTTTGCAGACTATCCCCGAATACCATTGACATAAGCACCGGTCAAATCATGCTGTGGTGCAGTGAAAATTTGTTCTACCGTACCATATTCGATTAATCTTCCTACTTCTGCCTGTACCCAAAACAGGGCAGCGTAATCGGCAATTCGTCTTGCTTGTGCGAGATTGTGAGTGACAATTACTACTGTGTAACGTCCCCGCAGACTGGCAATTAAATCCTCCACTACTCCACTAGAAATCGGATCGAGTGCGCTACAGGGTTCGTCGAATAGTAAAACTTCGGGTTGCAGCACTAAAGCACGGGCAATACATAATCGCTGCTTTTGTCCGCCAGATAGAGATAGGGCTGAGGTATGGAGTCGATCCTTGACTTCTTGCCACAGTCCGACATCTTGCAGGGTAGTTTCAATTAAGCGATGAAGTCGATCGCGTTTTTTAATTCCGTGTTCTTGTAGGGGAAATGCCAGATTCTTCCAAATAGAGAAGGGGAAAGGATTAGGCTTTTGAAAGATCGTACCTACTCGCCGACGTAGAGCGATCGCATCAATGGGATGATGGAGAATTTCCACCCCATCTAAGCTAATGCTACCCGTAACTTTGGTATGGGGAATTAAATCCGTCAAGCGGTTGAGACAACCTAAAAAACTGGTTTTGCCACAGCCAGAAGGACCTACCAAAGCGGTAATTTTACCTGCCTCGATGGGCATGGTTACGTCTGTAAAAGCGGTTTTTTTCCCGTAAGCTAAACTCAGTCCCTGAGTCTGAATTGCAGGCAGAGATAATTGATTATTAGGTAAAAGTTGTGATTTATTTCTCAAGATACAATCCTCCGAGCTAACCAAAACTGCGCTATCCCAGTTGCCATGGCATTAATCAGTAACAATAAAATTAACAACACCAAGGCAGAAGCATAGGCGTTAGCATCTCCACCCGCTACATTCATCGAGAGATCGAAAATATGAACCGAGAGCGATCGCCCAGAATCTAGTAATGACTCTGGCATCCGATCTACATAACCACTGGTAAAAATTAGGGCTGCGGTTTCGGCGATCGCCCGACCAATGCCCAGAACTAAACCTACAATTAGTCCAGGTGTAGCTGCGGGTAAAAGCAGTTTCCATAAGGTAGCGGTGCGAGATATGCCCAAAGCAGCAGCCCCCAAGCGATATTCGGCTGGCACGGCGCGGAATCCCGCTTCTGTAGAGCGAATCAGGATCGGTAACACCATACAAGCTAGGGTTAAGCCACCAGACAAGATGGAAAAACCCAACCCCAAGGTAATGGAGAAAAAGGCATTACCAAACAAGCCAAAGACGATCGACGGTACTCCTGCCAAAATATCCAAGCTGCGACGTATCAAACGTCCAAAGAGACTTTCAGTGCTGGTAAACTCTGCTAATAGTACAGAAGTTCCCAAGCCAAGGGGCAGAGAAACCCCCAGACAAACTGCCAAAATCAGACCAGTAGATACCAGAATCGGTGCAATTCCTCCTTCTCGTCCTGCATTTTGGGGTGTGGTGGTCAGAAATTCCCAAGATAGTTGCCCCAGTCCATGCCAAAGAATATCCCCTAAAATCCAGCAAAAACCTGCCGTTACACCTAGAGCGATCGCCCAAAAAATAAGAGTGGGTAGTAGTACGGAATTTTGTTTGGATACAACATTTAAGAGTGAAGTTAAGGCAGAGGGTTTGGAAGTCATATTACTCATAGAGATGACTCCTACTCATAGCTTCAGCTAAGGCTACCAATAGAGCGATCGCAATCATTAATAACAAACCACTGACAAATAATGCCGAACGGTGATTTCCCGTAGCGTAAGCCATTTCTAAAGCGATGTTGGCAGTCAGGGTACGAACGGGGTCGAATAAGCTGGTGGGGGTCTGAACTACGTTGCCACAAACCATTAATACCGCCATTGTCTCCCCAATTGCCCGTCCCGTACCTAAAATCAAACCAGTGAATAAACCAGATTTGGCAGCAGGGATAATCACACTGCGAATTGTTGCCCAGGGAGAAATACCTAAAGCTGCTGCACCTTGAAAATATTCTGGGGGAACTTCGGTAAAACTTGCCTCTGCGGTTAAAGCAATGGTGGGCAAGATCATCAGAGTTAAAATGGCGATTCCCGCTAACAAGCTAGTTCCTGGTGCTTGAAGTTGATTAATCAGTGGTACGAGAACCACTAAACCCCAAAAGCCATAAACCACCGAAGGAATACCTGCGAGTAACTCGATTAACTGCCGATACAATCTGGCAATTATAAGAGGGGCATAATACTGACAAAATATTGCCGAACCAATTCCCAAAGGTGCAGCCAACAGTACCGAACCAAAAGTTACCAACAGACTTGCCCACAGCATCGGCATCAGGTTATACAAGCCTTCAACGGGATGCCAAGACGGATCGCTAACAAAACTCCACCAGCCCACTTGTTGCAATACTGGTAGTGCTTCGAGTAATAGGAATACGGTAATTAAGATAACGATAATCCCCGTAATTAAAGCTAATAGCCGTAAACTCCACAGGAGCAAGATATCACTTTGAGATGGGGACAAAATCTTGGTTTTTAATAATGTCATGGACTTGTGGCGACTGGGCAAATTCAATAAATTCCTGATCTAACCCTTGGGGTTGGGTTTTAGTAACCAAATTTAAAGGACGGGAAAGGGGAAAGGTTTCATTTTGAATATTCCCTGTGGTAGCAGCAATCTCATTGAGGGGTAATAACTTGATGGGAACGCCGTTATTAATACTAAATTCAGCCGTACCAATGGATACATAACCGATCGCGTTGGGATTACCTGTTACTGTCTTAATCCCCTGTTGATTGTCCCCAATAACCACCGATGCTTTAACCTGGCTATTTTCTAGTTCAAAATAATCTAAAAATAATTCCAGAGTAGAACGTCCTTCTGCTTTATTCACTACAGTAATCGGTGCATTGTTGCCTCCAACCTGTTGCCAGTTGTCAATCTTACCCGTGTAGATCTCAACAATTTGTTCATCTGACAGAGATTGAGCGGGATTATCTTGGTGCAGAATTACCCCAATTCCGTCACGGGCGATCGCAAAACTTTGTAAGTCTTTTTCTTCTTCTTTGAGACTGCGAGACACCATACCGATATCCGCTACTCCATTACGGGCATCGGCAATCCCGCGAGAAGAACCCCCTGTCTGTACGTCCACTCGCACATCGGGATGTTCCGCTTCAAATTGTTTGCCAATTTCTGCTGCTAGGGGTGCTACCGTACTAGAACCCGTTAAGACTAATTTTCCCTGTAACTTATCTGCTGTAGGAGAAGATTGAGTACAGGCTGGTAATCCCAAACCAATAGTTAAAGCGATCGCCATGAAGGCTGATTTTTTGAGTTTTTTCATCGAGAAATTTCTTGATTTGTTATTCAAAAGACAGGAGACAACAACCCAAATCGATCGCTCGACCAACGTTTTTCTGTCTAGTGGTCGCTACAAAATGATAGAGTACCGCCTTACCATCTCTGGTTGCCTTTACCAAACCTGAGTCCCGTAAAATTTTTAAGTGATGGGATAACAAACTCTGCTCTAACCCCAAAACAGCATTAATTTCCCCAACGTGCTTGGGTTCTTGCATCAGAATTTGCAGGACAGATAAACGGGTTGAATCTGCTAGAACTTTAAGTTTGTCCGCGCAGTTAGCATTGATATTGTCCATTTGAGCCAAACTAGACATGAATTAGAATTGATATGAATAAATATTCATATTTTGGCAATTTAACACAGATACGAAGCTAAACAGAAAAAGGATTTAAGTTTTGTAGTAAAAGTTGAATGAAGTTGAAGCTATTATCCTTAACCCTTTAGAAATTGTCCGAGGGCTAATAGGCTCTCCCCACAACACAGCCATTTGACACTGTGTTTTTTCACCATTCCGTTCGGCAAATTTCTCGAATGCTTGCCAATCAGTTATTTTCGCTTTTGTACGCTTAGGGCGGTTCGATAATGGATGATAATCCCCTGTTTCTTGCCTTCGCTTAAGCCATATGCCAATCACGGATTCACGGATAAACCGCACTCCGCCCTTCGGTCTCGGAGCGGTATGCTTTAGCATTTGCGAAGCTTATCCTTTAGGACTAACTTCGGGTCGCGCTTCGCGTCGTCCTTTAGGACAAATCAATTGTATTTCGGCAAAGAATGAAATATTTCGGCTGCTTGGCTTTTCTTCCATCCATCTAACTCGAGCGCTCGAATTACTTTTTGGCGTAAATCATAACTGTAGGCTTTTGCCATTTCTTCTGCTTAGTTTTGTTTACTTTATCTTACCTTTTGTCCTAACACTCACGACTTTACTATAGCTTTTGATCGACGTGTCTTAACCTTTGTTTCGAGTGCTATACCTCACGCCTCATCCCTTTTTTTAATTGCGTATTCTTTGAATCGCTCTAGATCCGCCATTACGGTAGACTCTACCACTTCCCCGATTAAGCGATCCATTAGTTTACCAATAATACCTGGTACAGCATAAGCAAAAGTCATTTTTACAATACTGTAGTCTTTGCGATCGTAAAAGCGAATCGCTCCCTTGTTGGGTAAACCATCCACAGAGCGCCATTCAATTATCTGCTCTGGCACAACCTGGACAATACGAGATAACCACGTAAAGTTAAAACCGCCACTAGCCAATTTCCAACGTGATAGTTCAGGATTATCTTCTAAAATTTTGACAGACTCAATCCATTTCATCCAAATAGTCATCTGTTCGAGATCCGACCAGAGACTCCATACCAATTCAATTGGTACAGGGACTTCAATTTGTACTGAATGTTCTAGCCAGTCTGTCATCTTTCAAAAAAATATATTTTTCAAATTATCCCATAAATAACGATACAGGAGGTTGCGGTTCAACAGTTGTGTTGCTTGTCAAGTTGTTGAATTCCCAGGGTTTGCGATCGCTATACCGCTACAGCCTTAAGCTGCTCGGCATTGACTAAGATAGCTTTAGCTGCTTGTTTGCCAGACAAGGTTGCCCCTTCCATACTATCGATATAGTCCTGTTGAGTATAGCTACCTGCTAAAAAGAAATTACTTACGGGAGTTTGCTGAGGTGGACGATAAGGATCCATCCCTGGTGCTTCACGATATAGCGATTGAGCCAGTTTTACTACGCTATACCAAGTCATATTCAATTCCCGTGAGGAAGGAAATAACTTATGTACCTGTTCTAAAACATGGTTAGCAATATCTTCATTTTTTTCTTTGATAAAGGGATCGCCTGGAGTTAAAACTAGCTGGAGTAATGAACCTTCTCCTGGCTTATAATAATTTCCTGGACTAGCTAAGGCTAGATCGGCAAAGCAAGAAAAATCTGCATCAGGAGTATAAAGTAGGTTATCAATACCAGCAGCCTGTTCTAATTGTTGGCGGCTATTGGCATCATTTAGCTCAGTCACCCAACCGTCAAAACGTAGCTGTACCGTAGCCACAGGAACTGTATCTAACTTATATATATTGTCAAATTCAGACCATTTACGCCACTGTTGAGGAATTACTTTCTTAATCCCTGGAACATCACAAGCACAGACATAGGCATCGGCTCTAATAGTTGTTTCTGTTTCTCCGTTAGCCACCACAATTCCTGTAACTTTAGTGGTGTCTTCAAAGTCCTCGAATAAAATTTCTCTCACACTGCGACGGGTATGAATTTTAGTTCCCCGCGCTGTTAAATAATCAACAATCGGCTTATGTAGATATTCACTAGGCGAGCCTTCTAACATTCGCAAAACGGAAGCTTCAGTTTTAGTTGCGAAAAACTGAAAAATAGTTAACATACAGCGCGCAGAAATATTTTCTGTATCAATAAAACCCAAAGCATAAGCAATAGGATCCCACATTTTTCTCAGGCTGCCGTTGTTTCCTCCGTGACTACGAAACCAATCGGCAAAGCTAATAGAATCTAAACCACGAATGGTTTTCATTGCTCCTTCGGAGTCGATTAAAGCTCTGACAATAGGACTCGTCCCCAAAGCCAAAGAGTTTGCGGCTTTGTCAACTGCTGAAAGCTGAGACGTGGTAAAAAAAGCCTTTAAACCATTAAACGGAGCCCCAGTAAGAAAGCGAAAATCTAGCTCCCCAACTCGACCACCTTCGTTGATAAAAGTATGGGTATGCTGTTTTAGACGCAGATGATCGATCGCTCCTACCTTTGTCATTAACTCAAACAAATTATAGTAGCAGCCAAAAAAAACGTGCAGCCCCATTTCTAAGTGATTACCGTCTTTATCGAGCCAACTACCTACTTTCCCACCCACAAAAGGACGAGATTCAAATATTTCTACTTCAGCACCTGCATCAACTAAATCAATAGCTGTTGCCATGCCTGCTAATCCTGCACCAACAATTGCTACACGCATTAAATTTATAATTCCCGAAAAGCAGTATCTTTACAGATTGTAATATATATCCCTGCTCTTCTGGCTATTCTTCGCCAAATGTTTTGAGCTTATTAAAAAAGGATGATACGTCTGGTAGAGGAATAAACTGGTCAATCCTCTTACTCCCCCCAGTAAATTCTGACTTAGATTTATCAGATAGTCCTAAAGCTGAAATCAAGGACATATTATTTTCTGCGGAATGATTAGTGTTTTTAAAGGCTTTTTCTAAGTTGAGTATATTTTTGTCGGCTATGACAAAAGTTTGTTTCGCTGGAGTTTTTACTCGTGTTGGCTTTACCAAAGTTGCAAATTCAGCTTCTGGCAGTTCTGCCTGCTCTAAGGCTACTGTTGCTTGAGTTGCGTCTGCTGTTAAATCTGATAAATCGTTCAGATGCTTGGGCAATTTGCGACAGATTAACCGTTCAAACTCATAGGTAAAATGAGGGTTAGGATTGCCAATACGCAGCCAGACGCTGAGAATATGCTCGATCGAAATAGCTTTATAGCGTCCTAGATACAGGGCTTCAATAGTTGCTAACCTAATCCAGCTAGCGTGATATAGGTCTAGCCAATACTTTAAAAGTTTTTCGGCATCATCACGCCCTAAATCGAAAGCATAACTATCAATCAAAGAACGAGCTTGAGCCAAGGATAAATCTTGAGTTAGTTCAGTCATTGACTTTAGTTAGTAAATATCGCTTAAAAAAATACAAGTGTTTTTGGTTTGGTTAAATATTGAATTGATCTGATGAACCTTAAAGTTATCGAATTACGATAAACTACTAGTGTAACGTTCAGCAAAAATCAGATATTCAGTTTATTCTAGCGATTAAATTCGGATGAATTTATAACTTTGTCATAGCATTACATCCAGGTAAAAATTCCCAATCGCCGTATTGTCGATTAAATATAGTGAAAAATTTGCTTTTGATGAAGCAAACTTGTCCTAATCTTTGACCGTTGGTTAAGACAGTTAGTATTTAACTTAAACGATTTATTTCAGCCTTAGCGTACCCAAAAACTTTAAGAAAATTAGCATGGCTATTAATTTTTTAGAGCAGTTATTTCAGATTAAAATTATGGATTCCAACTTTTGTAGTGTATATGTTCTATTAATTAACGCTTCTAATAGCTTCCAGCAATCCTCTAGCTTTATTGAGAGTTTCTTGGTACTCTGATTCGGGAACAGAATCTGCCACCATTCCTGCCCCAGCCTGAACCGAAACCATACGTTGATTTTCTTTAAACGGACGAACAATCATTGTCCGAATCGTAATTGCACTGTTGAGCTGTCCTTCAAAGTCATAGTAACCATACACTCCAGAATAAGGACCTCGTCTTTCTGGTTCAAGCTCATTAATGATTTCCATTGCTCTAATTTTGGGCGCGCCACTAACTGTTCCCGCTGGAAAACAAGCTTTTAATAAGTCCCAGGCAGTTTTATCAGGCTCTAATTCCCCAACAACGTTACTAACAATGTGCATAACGTGAGAATAGCGTTCAATTACCATCAATTCGTCTACGGTGACGCTACCCTTGACGCAGACGCGACCAAGATCGTTACGTCCTAAGTCTACCAACATAATGTGTTCGGCAACTTCTTTAGGATCTCCTAATAAATCTGCTGCATAAGCTTCATCTTCAATGCTGGTGCTGCCACGAGTACGAGTTCCTGCAATGGGTCTGAGGGTAGCCTTGAGCTTGCCATCATTTTGAATATCAGCCTTGACCATCACTTCTGGAGATGAACCAATTAGCTGCCAGTCACCAAACTGGTAATAGCTCATATAAGGAGAAGGATTGATCGAACGTAGGGAACGATATAGATTAAAGGGATGACCTTTATAAACGGTAGAAAGTTTTTGAGATAATACTACCTGAAAAATATCTCCAGCGCGAATATAGTCTTTTGCCTTGTTTACGTTATCGCAAAACATTTGCTGGTCAGTATTGCTACAGTAAACTAACCCAGAATCATCAAAAGACCTACTTTTACCAAAAGTTTTCCATTCTAATGATTTAGCTTCTATCGGTAAAGGTAATTGCAGCTTAAGCATTAATTTAGTGACACGATCGCTAGCTAATTGGTAAGCCTGTTCTATTGTCTGATGCTCATCGCGCAAGTCAGCATAAGAAATTGCCCAAATCTTGCGTTTAACCTGGTCAAAAATAATTAAATTATCAATCTGCATCCACACTCCATCAGGTAAGTCTTCTGATTGGGGTTCATTAACAGGCACGCGCGGTTCAATCCAGCGAATCAATTCGTATCCCCAAACGCCAAATAGTCCACCAATACCAGGAGGAAGTTGCGCTAGCTTAACTGGCTTGATTGACGCTAAACAGCGATCGCAAATATCAAAGGGATTCCCTTTAAATTCGTTGACTGAGCCATCTCGATGAGTTTGGGTCGTAGTTTCTCCCCTAGCTTCTAATACCCACATCGGATCGCAACCTAAAAAGCTATAGCGACCTATTTTTTCTTCCCCTTCGACAGATTCCAAAAGAAAACTGTAAGGTTGACCGGCACAAACTTTATACCAAGCCGATACGGGAGTCTCTAAATCGGCAACTAATTCTTGATATACGGGGACAAAATTACCTTGTTGGGCTAATTCGGTAAACTGTTCAAAATTGGGAAAGATCATGATTGGGGATTAAAAAAAGTAGCAAGTAGCCAGTAAGATTCTTAGCGATTTGATTTAAACCAGTAGTTCGACGTTTTATAGTTTAAAGCTTCAAATAGTATTATCTAAAGATTTGGATGTTGAATTAACCACGCCCACAAAAAAAGAAGGACAAGTCAGAAACGCAATTCATTCTTCATCCTTCCCAATTTTATCTACTTACTTTTATACTTCGTAAGCAGCTTTCCCAGAGAATTTAATCGTAGCAGGTTGAGCATTTTGACCGATTCTACGGTCTTTTACGCCATTGTATTCACGACCCTCGTTTACCTTCTCAGGAAATACACCATCGGCAGGGTGCAAATATCGAATTTCTCCACTGGGGAAAATGCGATAAACTTTATAATCTTGAATTCTTGGCTTAAACTTGGTTCGCAACTGTGCGCCTAGTGCCAAACACTGTTCTTTGCGAGCTAAATACAGCAGGTTTTCACCCTCATTCATGATCGCAGCGCCACCAGTAGGCATTTCAAACACCTGCTCTTTGCTACTTGTCCAAGTAATCGCGTATTTTTCTTCAATTTCTGCCTTAGTTAGTAAACCACCTGTGCTACCGCCAAACAGGGGCGTTTTACCAGAAAGCTTCATTTCTTCTGCCATGTTAATTAAAATCCTCAATTAAAGGTATTTACGGCATCCTATCATTCACTTTGTGACAATATTGTTAGTGTGTCAAAAACTGTTACAGTTTTTAGTTGTGTTGCTTTTTGTTACTTTTTTGGCGACTTGCCTTATATTTGCCAGCTTTGGAAGCGGATGGCTGAGATTTATTTTTGGTTGCCTTAATCGGAACAGTAAAGTGAAATATGCTGCCTTGGTCTTTACCAGGTGATTCTGCCCAAATTTTGCCTCCCCAATTTTTGACTACCTGTCGGCAAATAGCTAAACCCAAGCCCGTACCTCCTGCACTCCGCTGTAACGCTCCTTCTTCCTGATAGAAGCGATCGAAGACAGTTTCTAAACTACTATTTTCGATGCCTCTACCTGTGTCTGAAACCGTTACCTCTAGGGTTTTGCCACCATTGGTTTTAACGGCGATCGCAATTTCTCCATCAGCCTGAGTAAATTTACAGGCATTATCTAATAGCTTTGCCAACACCTCCACCAACCATTCACCGTCTATCTGGACTAAAGGTAAATCTTCTGGGATGGTTAGGTTTTTGATTTCGGGCATTGATTGCCCCTGATTACGCGCCTTGACATTGCTAACTGCAAGATCGATACACTCTGTAATCGATAAGGTTTCTAAATTCCACTCTACGCCACCTCCTTCTAAACGAGAAAGAGTAAGAAAGTCCTGAACTAGATGACGCATTCTCTCAGCATCACTCAGGGCAGTATCCAACATAATTTGGCTCAACTCAGGTGCCATGTCAGGCTCACTTGCCAAACTCTCTAAACACACCTGAATTGTCGAAAGAGGCGTACGGAGTTCGTGACCGACAATGGCAACCAAATTAGAACGGGTGCGGTCTAGAGCTTCTAACTGTTCGTTGAGATCTTCCAAATCAGCATAGGCCTCGGCTTGAATAAGAGCCACCCCTACCTGTGTAGCGATCGCATCTACCAAGGCAATATCATCAGGTTTCCAGGCAATAGGTTCAGCTTCGCAATGATGCAGTTCCATCACTCCTAATAACTTTCCGTGATAAAAAATTGGCACTAAAAGCCAAGAAAAAATAGAATAATTTTGGATTAAGTTTTGAAAAAATTCTCCAGTCCCTTGCTCCCAAGCTAACTGATTCAGACGTTCATCTTCGAGAGTATTATCCACGCTAATAGTTTCAGTAGAGGCGATCGCTTCTTCAAATAAGGGATTATTTGCCAATTGCCATTTTTGACCCTTAACCGATTTAATTCCAGGACCGATAAATTCGCGATCGACCGTGGACACGGTATCGTTCTCATGGCAACGATAAATAATACAGCGACAGACTCCTAGCCCCTCACCCAATTTTTGGACGGCTACCTGTAAAATTTGTTTGGTATTGAGCGATCGCCTTACCGCATCGGTAACCGAATTTAAAAGCTGTTCTTTTTGTTGTTTAGCTGCTAAAGATTTATTAGCTTTCAATAATTTATATTGACCAGCCTGAAGATATGTAACAAGTCTTTGCACAAAAGGATCGGGATTGGTCAAAGGAGACTCGATTTGGACTGGAATATCGTTAGCTTTTGGTTTGGAAGTTAAATATAGATGATGAGCCTGGTTAGTTTTGGTAGTTAATTCTGGACGATAAAGCGCAATCCGCTCCAGCATAATTTTGGCTACTTCCATGGTTACGGCGCGATCGAACGTCCAAATTCCTTCAAAACGGCGATTGGTATCCATTGCCGCGCCATATTTGCTGTCTGGAAAAGGAACATTTCTTTCGCGACAAATTAAACAACTAGCATAATGTTTGGCAATAATAACTAAATGCCATTCTTGAGCTAACGGATCGTCAGGTTCAAAGGCAACAGTTTCGTAATCTGAGGAACTGTTACTAAAATTGCTTTCAGGAGCAGCCAAAACATATACTTGGTTAGATTTATTGGCAATACGTTTATAGCGATGAGCTTCTTGGCGATAATAACGTTCCCGCTGAAAACTAGCGATCACCAGAGGCGTATCAGAATCGTTTAATACCAAATCTTCCATAGCGTGGGATAACGCCGTCAAAGAAGATTTAAAGTACATTTGTGGTCGCCAATCCGTGCAAGTGTCTAACAATTGTTGCACCACAGATTTAGAAATGCTCATCTATAAAGTTTTTTGATTAAGAACCGACCCCATAAGGGTTATGGTAACCTTGCCAACCTCGAAAGGCGAAGATACTGATTTTCCAACTGCCATCTATCAATATCCTACAAAAAACTTGTAACCTTTCTACGCGCAATAATTATAATTCGCAACAATCACGATAATTTGGTTGACCAACGGTTACAGATTACACTGTCGTATATATGTGTAGTAATTAGACAGAGGAGTATGTCAAATCACCTTAACGTAATATAATCTACCCGAAGTCTATTAGTCTGACCGCTGCATTGACCGTATTTTGTGGCTAGAATACACTCTAAATTAATATCCACCGGTAAATGTCTGCAAAATTAATATGCTCGAGCGTTTTCGACCAACCTTAACAGGAATCACTACGACTATGCTTTTAGCGATCGCTATTCCTGCTAAAGCTTTAGAAGTTCAAATTCTACCCCAAACTCCTCAGTTGGGGGATACTATTTCGGTGGTGGTTACTACCGATGATCCAAATACCCCTCCAAGTATCACCATGGATCAAAAAAACTATCCTGTATTTGAAAACAATGGCAAATATCGCGCCCTTATTCCCACTTCTCCTTTAAATGTTCCAGGAAAGATGACTTTAAAAGTTCAAGGTGACAACCAAACTAGCAATATTGGTGTCTGGTTAAAAAATCGCGTTTTTCCCGTACAGCGAATTTGGCTTAGTGGCAGTGCTTCTCGTCCAGCAACCCAGCTAGAGTTAGACCAGGTATCGGCTTTTAAAGAACTAGTTACTCCTCAAAAATTTTGGCAAGGTTCTTTTCTAAAACCTAATGCCGCTAGAATTTCCACGGGATTCGGTGTACGTCGTTATTACAACAACGTATTTGCTCAAGATTACTATCATAAAGGAGTTGACTATGCTGGTGGCTATGGTTCGCCTGTAGTTGCCCCCGCAGCAGGTAAAGTTCGCCTAGTGGGTAGAGAAGATGCTGGGTTTCATGTTCACGGTAATGTTGTTGGTATTGACCACGGACAAGGAGTGTTAAGTATCTTTATGCACCTGCAAGATATTGATGTTGTTGAAGGAGCTATGGTCAAAGCAGGTCAACGCATTGGGACAATCGGGTCTACAGGAGCTTCGACTGGACCTCATCTGCATTGGGGTTTATATGTTAATCAGGTGGCGGTAGATCCAGTTCCTTGGAGATTTGATGTTATAGACTAATCTTACAAACATATTACAAATTAGTTAAGAGTAGGAGGTAAAGCAGTGCTTTGCTCCTACCAGATTAAATAGCCAATTTAGTAGAATATAGGACAATTAGCCAAATATCTTTCCGATTCTAGACAATAGAGATTAAGATAGTGCGGAGGATTAGCTCAATTTGAATTTATTTATTACTATCTGGTCTTAACTATGGGAATTAATTCAATCGTCGAACAAGCTCTACAGGACGGCTACCTTACCCCTAGCATGGAAGCGGAAGTAGGAAGGATTTGTGATATGGCAGCAGAACTATCGGTAGAAGAATATATAGCTTTAGACAAGCTCATGGGTTCTTTACTCACGGGAGAAGTGGTAGCTGTTCCCCGCAAACAGTTTATCAACGTAATGGAAGAGTTAATTTTAAGTGAAGCAATTACCCGCATTGCCGAGATTGAACAAACTAGCGATTCGTCTTTAGATGTGGGAGATATTGCCGCCTATGCCTTAAATCGTCTTCCGCCCCTATATGCAACGACAGAAGAAGGCGCAAACTATCAACGTCAACGAGCAAGAGAAGAGTTACAAGGCTTAATTCAAAAGCAGGTAGCAGAGGCGATCGCTCGCTATCTAGATCGACCAGAATTTTTCCCCGAAAGACAAGCAATTGGCAACAAAAATGATTTTAATATGGCAAGTCAACTTAGCAATTTGCTAAAAGATTACGCTCCTAACTACGAACAAGATTTTAATTAAGCGTAATTTTGCCACAGAGCTAGAAACTACTCCAGGAACTTTGTAATTATTTATTAGTCTAAGAAAATATACAGAAAGTCTATACTGAGGTTAATTAAGTACATGAGTTTATCTCTTTCTGCATCCTGGTCAAAAGCCGAGATGAGCAATCATAGCTTAGTGTCTCCTGAAAAACTCTCTAATTACGAGCTTATTGTTTTTTGTCAAGCAGATGTCCAGCCAGATAAAGCGGCTTTTGCTGAATTGTTACGGAGATACCAGTCTCATTTAAATCGGCTTTTTTATCATCTAGCTCCAGATTGGCAAGAAAGAGCCGATTTAGCTCAAGAAGTATGGATTCGGGTCTATCGTAATATTCATCGTCTGCAAGAACCTGCTAAATTTCGTGGTTGGTTGAGTCGGATTGCTACTAATCTTTTTTATGATGAATTACGTAAGCGTAAGCGCGTTAGTCCTCCTCTATCTTTAGATTCAACCCGTTATGTTGAAGATGGCGAGATGAGTTGGGAACTTCCTGACGATGCCCCAAGCCCAGATGATGACTTGGCGACGCAAGAATTTTATGAGCATTTACGAATGGCAATATCTCAGCTTCCTGAAACTTTTCGTACCACGATCATTTTAAGAGAAATCGAGGGACTAGCTTACGAAGAAATCGCCGAGATGACGGGAGTAAGCTTGGGAACTGTAAAATCTCGGATTGCTAGAGCCAGATTAAAACTTCAATCGGTATTGCAAAACTATCTTAATGAAGAGTAAATTAGTAATTTAGGTCAAAAATAGCAAATTTAGACTGGCTATTTAGCCTTGAGTGGTTAGGGCTAGCTTTATCTTACCTATTATTTATATATATTTTAAAACTAAGTGGTGATGCTAGAATGACTCGCAAATTCGACAGTTTTGAGCAGGAGCGCTCTGCTAAAACTTTTAACCAAGAAACAGAAAAAACAACGGATCGTTTTGAATTGCTTAGTGCCTTTATTGATGGCGAACTATCTCCTCCAGAAAGAAATCAAGTCCAAGCTTGGTTAGACCAAGATCCTGAAATTAAACAGCTTTATACTCAGCTATTAGCTTTACAGTGTCAAATGCAGCATTCTGTGGCACCACCTAGCCAAAAATCAGTAGCTGAAATTACGGCAGGAGTTTTTAATTCAATAGATCGTCGTCGTCGTCGTCGAAAATTAGTTTGGGGGGGTAGCGCGATCGCAGCTTCGGTTTTCGCTGCAATCAGTCTTATTCCAGGAGCTGCTCCTCCTGCACTCAAGTTAGCCGATCAACAATCCCCTGGCGCTCTTGGCGACTCACCAGTTATGCTGGCTGTTGCCATCGATAAACCCACCGTTAATATTCCCAAAGCGATTAATAATCATAATAAAGCTCAACAGCCGAGAAAAAATTAATTTTCCGCCTCACGGTCGATTAATTCTCAACTACGGATTCAATACAGACTCGCTCGATAGTTTCACTAACAGTAGCAATATTCAAATTAATAACTGTCACCTGACTGGTGGTAATTAGAGCTTGCTCGGGAGTTTAATTGTCATAAGCAAAGCTATGTCCGTTATTAGTAGCGTACTAATTAGCTGTGGCAGTCGACTTACCAATTAGTTTTTGCCAACTATCTAAACGAGGATGAAAAGCAGATTTTTCCCCAAGACAAGTTAATGCTGGCTTGGATTGCGGGGAATTTTTGCCATGATTGTCCAGCTCTAAACTAGCTTGATTAGCTCGATTAGCTGGCAAATTGTCCGTCGGCAAATCAGAGTTAGCTTCAGCATCTTGAGACAAATCAGAAGATGGTGGCTGTAACTCTGGTTCAAACACAATTTCGTTGCTATTTGGCATTACCGATGAATAATGGCGATCTCCATCTTTGCCGACAAAATAGGTTGCTTTTCCATTGGTAGCCTGAAAAACATTGCCCCCAAAGACAGCTTGAGCAGGAACTAATAGGCTATTACTAGGATTGAACTTAGACTGACGACTATAATAAAAACTGCTGCCTAACTGACAAACATTAATGTAGTAATTTTTGATCTCAAAACTATACACCTGCTGATATGCAGGATTAATTGCTGCACAACTAATAACTTGACGAGCCAACCACCCATTAGCTTTTTGTTCTTGGTTAACCAAAACACTATTTGAAGCAAATTGACCAACGGTCACAGCAACACTAACCGATTGTTTGTCCAAAAAAGAGCAAATTAAAATAAAAAAACAGACTTTTTGTCTATACCAATTGACCATGGCAAAGCAGATCTTTAAACTAAAACTTAATCTTGAGATTAATTAAATAATTGAATTAGCGGCATAGGCATATTTTGTAACTTTCAACAAGCAGTAAGTACTCAACCTATGTATTGTTATTCAGTTTAAACTTAAAGAGTAAAGAGTTAGAGAACGCTGTAATTTACTAATTTTAGGAATTTTTCAAGTTTGAAGAGTTAGTAAATTTTAAAAAATTAAAGGTAGTTAAAATTGCTACCTAGAGTTGAGAAGATCATCAGTAATTTATTATTTAGACACAAAATAGCAGCAAACTTAAATTAAAGCGGTAAGATTTGAAAATAAATATTGGGATTGACAATCTGAATTAATGGCACCATTACCTCAACATAGACCAAAAAAGCTATCCCTCGGACCCCTAGAAGCTGAAATATTAGAAATAGTCTGGAATTCGAGGGTGGTGACGGTGAAAAAAGTCCATGACCAGATTTTGCAAGATCCCGAACGGGAATTAGCCTACACTTCGGTCACTACGGTGTTGCAACGTTTAACTCAAAAGGGCTGGTTGAAATGTAGCAAGAAAGGTAGGGCTTTCTCTTGGCAAGCATTAATTTCTCGCGAACAAGCCCAAGCACTTCAATCTTTTGAGAAACTAAACGGTTTTTTAGCGATCAGCAATCCAGACGTAGTGGCTTCTTTTGCAGACAGCTTAGATACTGCTAGTCTGGAACAAATTGAAGCGATCGCATCTCGCCTGAATAATATTCGTTGTCAAAGAGAGGAACAGAGCTAATGCACTTACTGACAATTGTTACCGTTATCGTTCTTGCCTGGACTATACGCCATCTGCCATTGTCTTTCAACCAAAAATGGTCGGATCGTTGGTACAGAACTCTATTTTTGTTTTTATTTCCCTCATTGTTACTGTTAACTACGGCGATCGCCATACTTTATATGGGTTGTCATGGGGAAATGCTAGGAGTTAAAGCTGGCTCTATTGGCTGCATTATTTCAGCTAGTCTGATCTTGTTTTCTGGTTGTTGCTTACTAAAATTAGCCACTCAAGGCAATCGCTCTATTCGCCAGCTTGCAATCTATCAGCAGCAAACAGTTAGTGGAACAACTGCTAAAATTTTGGATACGCAGTTACCCTATAGCGCGCAAATCGGTTTTTGGCAGTCCAAATTGGTGGTCAGCCAGGGTTTATTAACTGCTTTAGACGAAGAACATCTAGCAGCAGTAATCGCTCACGAACAAGCTCATCTGCACTACCGCGATACCTTTTGGTTTTTCTGGTTGGGCTGGATACGCTCTTTTAGCTTTTGGCTGCCTAATACAAAAATATTATGGCAAGAACTTTTATTATTAAGAGAGTTAAGAGCAGATCGTAAAGCTGCCGAATCAGTTGATTTCTTATTGCTAGCCGAATCTCTCTTAACCGTAGCTAAAGCCCCTTTAGAGTCTTCTCCTGTTTGCCGTGCCAATCTTAATCACTCGGAAATTGGCGATCGCCTGAATGAAAGAATTGATTTTTTGTTAGCAGAAACTGAATTTATCTCGGTTAATCGCTGGCACAGCTGGAGTTGGATCTGGCTACTATTTTTGCCTCTGCTGACTATTCCTCTGCATTCCTAAAGCTCGCTCTTTCTGGCTACAGGTTTGTTGAACCATAATTTAATTAATTAAAGAAAAGATAAAGTACCATCTCCTACAATCACTTGACCAATTTGGGAGGCGGTAATGTCCTGAGATTTAAACCAATCCAGAGAAAAACTTACTTGGTCGGGCGGCACAACCACCACAAAGCCCACACCCATATTAAAGGTGTTAAACATTGTTTCTGACTGTATTTGGCCAGCTTGGGCTAACCAATTGAAAATAGGGGAGATTGTCCAGCTACCATGTTTGATTTCTATTGATTGACCTTGATTGAGACAACGGGGCAGGTTCTCTGGTAAACCACCACCAGTAATATGCGCCATGCTGTGAACTTCTACGCCCGTAGCCAGAAAGTCTAAAATTGGCTTGACGTAGATTTGAGTAGGGGTAATCAATTGTGCTCCTAAACTATTACCGTTAAGCATTTCTGGAGTATCTGACCAAGAATAACCGCCTGTCTCAATAATCTTCCGCACTAAGCTGAAGCCATTGCTGTGAACTCCTGCACTAGCTAAGGCGATCGCTACATCCCCTACCTGCACTTTAGAACCGTTTAACAGTTTACTTTTTTCTACCACTCCCACACAAAATCCAGCCAGATCGTATTCTCCTAGCTGATAAAATCCAGGCATTTCTGCCGTTTCTCCTCCTAAAAGAGCGCAACCACTCAGACGGCATCCTTGGGCAATTCCTTTAACCACTTCGGCTAGCTGTTGAGAGTTGAGTTTTCCTGTAGCTAGATAGTCTAAAAAGAAAAGTGGTTCTGCACCAGAAGTTAAAATATCGTTGACACACATTGCCACTAGGTCGATACCCACCGTATCATGACGCTTCATTTCCTGAGCAATTTTTAGCTTAGTGCCAACTCCATCTGTTCCAGAAACTAGAACAGGTTCCAGGTAGCCTGATGGCATCTGGAAACAGCCACCAAATCCCCCCAACCCGCCTAAAACTTCTGGTCGGTTTGTACTTTCAACATCTTGGCGTATTTGAGTAACAAAAGAGCGTCCCGCTTCGACATCAACCCCAGCGTCTTTGTAATCCATAAGTATTTTTTTTCAATAGAAGTAACTACCGAATGTAGTCTTGGCAAGATTAGCGAAAAGGTCTAGTTAAGCAAGCTCAATCTGATCTATGCGGCGATTACCCTTCGGGTACCCTAAAGGACTCGCTTCGCGTCGCGCTTCGCGATCGCGACAATCTTTTGATACTTTAAGCCCAGTAACTATTAACTATTTAGAGTTTAATTAAGCTCATTTTTCCAACTAAACTTAGCCTAATCAGTTTTTTAACGTTTTCAGTACTAAAATTTGCATTGAATTTTATTCGGGTTATCAAAACTTTACATTGAGATTGGGTAATAACACAATTTACGAGTGACTTTTTTCTCATCTAAAGTAAAATACGAACGAAATAAACTATATTACCAAGTATTTTAATTGAACATCTAGTAAGTACAGCAAAATTATGATGATCTTAAACAAGCAAACATTTTATAAAGTATGCGCCACACTAAGCTTCGCGACAGCATCAGTCATTACTATGCTAATTTCCCCAACAGCAGCAAAATCCGAACTTCAGGCTCCCAAAACTCGAGGTAAATTAGCCTCAATTGTGACTGCCAAAAATAAACAGGTTAAATTTAAGCTTCCTGTAACCAATAATTTTCCGCAAAAAATCGAGTCCACGTTAGCAGCTTCCTCATCCAACCCTTTATTACAAAATCGCCAAAGCATACCCGTAAAAAGTTCGACTCTAATTGCCAATGCGGTCAACGGTATGGCATCGTGGTATGGACCAGGATTTGATGGTCGTTTAACTGCTAATGGCGAAGTATATAACCAAGAAGCTTTGACGGCAGCACATCCTAGTCTAGAATTTGGGACACAAGTACAGGTAACTAACCTGAACAATGGTCGTTCAGTTGTCGTGACAATCAACGATCGTGGTCCTTATGCTGAAGGTAGGGTAATCGATCTTTCAGCAGCAGCAGCGCGTACTTTAAATATGATCAGTTCAGGAGTAGCACCAGTAGAATTGACAATTTTAAGTCAATAGGCAAAATTAGATTTTAATGTTGAGTTTTGAGCGCGAGATACACGGAGGAAATCTTCGCTTGTATAATCACGGTGTTGAGTTGGCAAGCTCATTTAAAATAAAAACCGAACAACTTTAAACTGAACATTAATTAAAGATACTGATTGATTATGGTGCTTTTGTTGAAAACCATCGCCGAATTACGCTCTCAAGCGATATTTCATCGCCATAGTCATCAGGATCGACTTGGTCTAGTTCCTACGATGGGAGCGTTACATCAGGGGCATTTGAGCTTGATTAAACGAGCGATCGCCGAAAATAAGTTAGTAGTGGTTAGTATTTTTGTTAATCCTCTACAGTTTGCTCCCACAGAAGATTTAAACAGTTATCCTCGTCAGCTAGAACAAGACCTGAAACAATGTCAAGAGTTAGGCGTTGATTTAGTTTTTGTTCCTGAAGCTGGAGAAATGAACAGTAGTGGAGATACTCAAGCTTTAACTAGCACTACGGCGATCGTTCCACCCCAAAACATGACTGAGGTACTGTGCGGTAAATATCGCCCCGATCACTTTACGGGAGTTGCCACTATTGTTACTAAGCTATTTAATATTATTCAGCCAAATCGAGCTTATTTTGGTCAAAAAGACGCTCAACAGCTAGCAATTATCCGCCGTTTAGTTGCTGACTTGAATATCCCCGTAGAGATTGTAGCCTGTCCAATTGTCAGAGAGAAATCAGGACTAGCATTCAGCTCTCGCAATCAATATTTGACAGCTAGGGAAAAAGAACAGGCTGCTGAGATCTATCGCGCTTTGCAACAGGTAAAATTGGCTTTTACTCAGGGAGAATCTAGAGCTAGAGCTTTAATTAACTTAGTTAAACAGAAATTAAACCTCGTAGAAGAGGTTAAAATTCAATACGTTGAGTTAGTCGATCCAGTCAGTCTGCAACCAATTGAACAAATTAAGCAGACTGGATTACTGGCGATCGCTGTTTATGTCGGTTCTACTCGTTTAATTGATAATATTTTGTTGCAAAAACGTCAGCCTATTGTTGCCATTGATGGCCCTGCGGGGGCAGGAAAATCCACTGTCACCCGTCGTCTAGCGCATCAGTTAGGCTTACTTTATTTAGATACGGGGGCAATGTATCGAGCTGTTACTTGGTTAGCGATGGAGTCAGGAATTGCGTTTGATGATCGCGATGCGATCGCCGACTTACTCCAAAATCTTGACTTAAAACTAACTGCCCCGAATGGTGCAGAATTGCCTACAGTAGTTCAGGTAAATGAGCAAGAAGTAACCAACGCCATTCGTACCCCAGAAGTTACGGCAAACGTCTCGGCGATCGCTGCTTTGGCTACAGTACGGGAAAAATTAGTTGAAATACAGCAGCAATGGGGCGAACACGGAGGTTTAATTGCCGAAGGTCGAGATATTGGCACCAATGTGTTTCCTAATGCAGAATTAAAGATTTTTTTGACTGCTTCGGTTCAAGAAAGAGCCAGAAGACGCTGGCAAGATTTCCAAAATCAAGGAGATGATCTTGACTTGAAACAACTAGAGCAGGACATTCAACAACGAGACGAACAAGATAGCAATAGAGCGATCGCACCTTTGAAAAAAGCCGATGATGCTATTGAATTAATCACTGATAATCTTACTATCGACGAAGTAATCGATACAATTATCGATTTGTACCAGCAAATTTAACTAGCGCGTAGACGCTTTACGCCCCATGTCCTCTGATTCATAGATTTTTTCTCGATTAATATATTCGTCTTTGATTTCTAATTCAAAGGTAGGAAAAGGGTAGTCTTCCTTTGGTACTGGGATAATTGAAATATTTACCTCATCTTTCAGATTTTCGGGTATGTTTTATAACAAAATAATATTTTTTCCTTTGATATACCCTTTTATGATCGAATTAATTATTAAAGAAAGATTATTTGGTAAAGCTCTACCTTAATATTAATTGTCTTTTTAATTGTCTTTGAGTATTCTTGCTTTTAGCTTTAACTTTGCTACATATAAAACTGGTCTTTTACCTAAAGCAAGAAGCGATCGCATTTTGATTTTACTTTACCAGTTCCCTGTATTATTTATTCTCCACTCAGCCAGGCGATCGCGCTTCTAATCCATTCTTCCACATTAGGGTTTTTGAGTAATAAATTATCTTGACTTAGGACAGTTAAAACCTGCTCTATCTCTTCGTTGGTATAGCCTAAAGCTAACAAAGTCATTTCTAAATCTTCTTTGATTTCGGGTTTGGGGGCAAATACGGCTTCTGGTTGCTCAATTTCCATACCCGATATTTTGCGCCACTGGGCTAGTTTGGTTTTCAATTCTAAGGCGATTCTTTCGGCGGTTTTTTTGCCTACCCCAGGAGTTTTGGTTAAAGCGGGTATATTACTAGTAACAATTGCCCCAACTAGTTCGGAAATACCTAAAGTATCGATTAGGGCAATGCCTAACTGCATACCAATACCGCTAACGGCGGTTAACTGACGAAATAAATCCCTTTCCGCCGCGGTAGGAAACCCATAAAGGATTTGTTTATCTTCCTGTACCTGTAGATGGGTAAATACTTGAATTGGCTCGTCTGCTGACTCATCTAGTTTCTGGGCAAAGCGCGTCGAGATCTGCATTTCATAACCAATGTTGTTCACATCCAAAATCAAAAATAGGCGATTTTGAGTTGTTTTAGTAATTTCTACTTTTGTACCCTTGAGGTAACTAATCATTTAAGGTGACTCAATATAAATAAAATTAACTGACTGATTCTTACATCTTGCAGATTATTGCTTATTATTAAAATATCTGGTGTATTTAACATGAGATTTGCTTCAGAAGAATTAAACATAGCGCGTCAACAATTATTTAACAAAGTTGTCGAGTATTTTGTAGAGCGAACAGGAGTGGAAGCTTTATACATCCAAGGTTCTGTTGCAGAAGATTCAGCAGACGAATTTTCAGATATTGATTTTCGGGTTGTAATTAAACCAAAATTTTATCAACAATATATTTCGGAGCGTTTTTCTGCCCCCAAACAATGGGGAAAATGGATCTACAATGAATGGGCTGACAGATCTTGGGTCTGTGTTTCCCATTTCAAGCCGTTTAATAAAATAGATATGCTTTATTTCAAACCAGAAGAATTAAAGCCTTCACCCTGGTTTGCACTGCCCACTCAAGTTATTTACGATCCAAAAAAGCTGGTACAACAGGTTATTGATGATTCTCGAAATTTAGAGCAAGCCTTGTTGAGTATAGAAGAAATAGATCGTTTAATCAGCAAAGGTCTAGCTTATGCAGAAGAGATATGCCGAAGAGTTATACGCGGGGAACTTTTTTATGCTCAATCTCAATTAGATAGTTTTCGGTGGGTGTTGATTCAACTGGATGATTACTTGCATCAAAGTATTTTATCATCTGGTTTTGGCTCACCATCTCATTTTGAACAACGTGGAAGTCAAATGTTGGTTGAAAAGATGCAGCTTTCATACACTACTTTAGAAAAGCAGTCTATACTTCAAGCTTTGAAAATATTATTGAAGGCGTATCAGACTCAAGTTGCTGAACTTCACGAAGTGTTGCCCTTAAAACGCGATCGCCAAAAAGATTTAGACTGTATCGATGATATTACTGGATTCAGTTATAGATTTCAGATTATTAAGAATATTTTAAAGGTACAGTTCAATTTAATCAAAGCATTAATTGACTAAATATTATCTGATGAACGTTTAAAAACAGATAAATCTGATTGTAAATTACTGTAAATTAATCTACATTAAACACAATATGGCTAATCATCTGCAATCAACCCAAAGTCTTTATCTACAGAAGCACGTTAATAATCCAATTAACTGGTGGTATTGGTGTGAATCAGCCTTAGATCAAGCTAAGCGAGAAAATAAACCAATTTTCCTCTCGATTGGTTACTCTAGCTGCCACTGGTGTACCGTAATGGAAGGTGAAGCATTTTCCAATCAGGCGATCGCCGATTATCTCAACGCTAACTTTCTCCCAATCAAAGTAGATCGTGAAGAAAGGCCTGACATCGACAGCATTTATATGCAGGCTCTTCAGATGATGACTGGACAAGGAGGTTGGCCGTTAAATATCTTTTTAAACCCTGAAGATTTAGTTCCTTTTTACGGCGGTACTTATTTCCCCATTGAACCAAAATATGGTCGTCCTGGGTTTTTGGAAATTCTCCAGGCAATACGCCGTTTTTACGATTATGAACCAGAAAAGTTAATGGCTTTTAAAGCCGAAATATTGGGTAATCTCCAACAGTCAGCTTTATTACCTAACGACAAGACAAATAATTTGACCCAAGATCTACTGGATCGGGGAATCAATGCTAATACCGCAGCCATACAGCCTAATGATTTTGGTCGTCCTAGCTTTCCGATGATTCCCTACTCTACTGTCGCTTTACAGGGTAGTCGAACAGACCGAAAATACGATTATGACACTAAACAATTATCGCAACAGCGCGGACTAGATTTAGTCAATGGCGGCATCTATGACCATGTAGGAGGAGGATTCCATCGCTATACCGTAGATAATAGCTGGACAGTCCCTCATTTTGAAAAAATGCTCTACGATAATGGGCAAATTGTCGAGTATTTGGCTAATCTATGGAGTAGCGGGTTACAGCAACCTGCAATTAAAAGAGCGATCGCGCTTACGGTGAAGTGGTTACAGCGAGAAATGACTCATCCGCAGGGTTATTTTTATGCTGCTCAAGACGCGGATAACTTTACCACTCCAGAAGAAGCTGAACCAGAAGAAGGAGATTTTTATGTCTGGAGTTACCAGGAATTAGAATCTTTATTGAGCGCAACAGAATTAGCCGAATTACAGCGCGAATTCACCGTTACGACTCAGGGAAACTTTGAAGGCAAGAATGTCTTGCAACGTTTGTCGAGTGGAGTATTATCAGATAACGTCAATCATGCTTTGGCAAAACTGTTTGCCGCGCGTTATGGACAACCTGCAACAGAAATAAACATTTTTCCTCCTGCAAAAAATAACCAGGAAGCTAAGACAAAAAACTGGCTGGGACGTATTCCGCCTGTTACGGATACTAAAGCGATCGCAGCTTGGAATAGTTTGATGATTTCAGGATTAGCTAGAGCTTATGCTGTATTCAAGGAAAAGTCTTATCTGGATTTAGCGGTTAACGCAGTTCAGTTCATGCTCAAAAATCAATGGCTAGACGGCAGATTTCAGCGGCTTAATTATGATGGTGTGGCAACAGTTTCTGCTCAGTCAGAAGACTATGCTTTATTAATCAAAGCCTTGTTAGATCTTCAGGCTGCTTGTCCTCACGATCGACAGTGGTTAGAACAGGCTACTAGAATCCAAAGTGAATTTGACGAACTACTCTGGAGTATTGAACTAGGAGGCTATTACAATAATTCTACCGATGCAGGACAAGAATTATTAGTCAGAGAACGTAGCTATATGGATAATGCTACCCCATCTGCTAATGGAGTGGCGATCGCTAATTTAGTCCGTCTGTCTTTATTAACTGATAATTTAGAATATCGCGATCGGGCGCAACAAGGGCTTCAGGCGTTTAGCGTGGTGATGGAAAAGTCTTCTACCGCTTGTCCCAGTCTATTTACGGCATTAGATTGGTTTTTGCATGGTACAAGTGTCAAAACCAGTGTGTCACAAATAGAGTCATTAAGTTCTAATTATTTACCTACCACCGTCTTTAGAGTTGAAACAGATTTGCCTGAAGGTGCGCTTGCTTTGGTGTGTCAGGGTTTATCTTGTCTTGAACCTGCAACCAGTATGGAACAGGTATTGCAACAAATTAGACAAGTGAATAACAATTAGTACTGGCAAACACGATCACAACCAAATAAATTCCGTAGAGGTGTTAAAAACCGTAAATTTTTATCTTGACCAATTCTCGATCTCTGAATGAGGCTTTGACTTGACGCTGACAATTTTCGCGATCGATCCAAATTCGGTCTTCGATTCTGCCATTACTTGCGGTTTTAGTTTGTTCTCCTGAAAATCCGAGAATTCCTTGTACATCATAAAGATAGACTGGAACTGCAAATTTAAGCGATCTTTGTACACTCAAAAACTTTTCTTTCAAACGATCAAGATCGCTTTTTTCCAGACTGCCAAACGCAGCACTAGTAAATTTGTCTTCACAAGCCTGAGCAACTTGAGAATATCCGCAGCATAACAATACTGAAATAGATACGGTTAATATTTTTTTTGATAGCATCAGTTTAAACTCTTAAAAACTATTTTAAGAGTCGCATCGATGTTAGAAATGAACTGCGATCGCGTCACGTGCTTATTCTGTGATCCCAATCATTTACAGCAATCGCCTATAAACATATTTGGTAAGATTTAGTCTGTTTATTAAATACTTTTAATCGAGAATCAATATAAGACAATTAGCACGATTGATCTTTTAAAAGAAGCGATAAAACCCAGAAAGTTATGACTAAAAATAGAGATCCTCTTAATTCAGGCGTTGTATCGCAATGCGAAGCTAATGATTGCACCTACAATCAGGAACGACAATGTAATGCAGGAGCGGTCTACGTGAACTTTTTGGCGGGAAAAGCTAACTGTTCTACTTATACAACTGACGTTGACAACCAACAACAGACTGCTTCAGGGAGAAAAGAAGCAGGTCAGGTCGCTCAATGTAGCGTAATGGATTGTTTTTATAACGAAGGAGAGGCTTGTGTTATTGATTCAATAACAGTTTCTTTTTTAGATGGTGTGGCAAAATGCGATCGCTATGTTGTCTCAGACAGCGATCGAGCAATATGATGATGCTTTAATAGTCTTGAAGCGATCGCAGATTAAACAATACAATATCAAAAAGCAATGATTATAGGCTTTAATGAATTACCACCAAACTTACCTATACCTTTGGACGATGGAGCAACTTCTCATTTATTAGGAAAAAACCTGCCTAATGTTGTTCTTGATTCTACTTCTGGTAAACCTGTAAACATTTCCAGCATTCAAAGCAATGTAGTATTTTATTGTTATCCCATGACGGGACAACCAGGTGTCAAATTACCTACTGGTTGGGACTCAATTCCTGGTGCAAGAGGATGTACTCCACAATCATGTAGTTTTCGAGATCATCATCAGGAGCTTCAAGAACTTAATACTCAGGTTTATGGTGTAAGTACACAAAAAGCTTCGGCTCAAATCGAAGCAGTAGAAAGACTTCATCTGCCATTTGAACTTTTGAGCGATGCAGATTTTAAATTAACGACAGCATTACATCTGCCAACTTTTGAAGTGGAAAAGCGATTGATTAAACGCTTAACTTTGATCGCTCAAAAAGGAAAAATAGTAAAGGTATTTTACCCAGTCTTCCCTCCCGATCGAAATGCTCAGGATGTTGTGGAGTGGTTAAAGCAACAAAAAGCTTAACTAAATATTTTTTACTCGTAATGAAACCTGCAAGCAAGGAAGTCTATTTGATTTTTATTAATCTGATAAATGAATCGGTGTTCCAAATCGATTCTCCTTGACCAAATGTTTGAGTCTATGTATTTTAGTGGTTCTGGTTTGCCTATACCTTGAAAAGGATCTTGCATTACCGCTGTCACCATGTCTAAAATCTTGGCAGCTTTTCTTGGTTCTTGCTTGAACCACCAACCTAAATCTTCCTTAAACTGTGAACTAAAGCCAGGAACGCGATTAACTATCGGCTGTAATGATTCGCTTTTATTCCTCTTGCTCTTTTTCGCCATCAATTCCTAACTCCTGCTTTAATTCTGCTAAAGTCTGAGGCTGGATTTTGCCCGATCTAGATTCAGCGATCGCATTTAATAAACGACTACCATTTGCAGGAGAACGAAGGAGGTACACGGTTTCTACCAAACTGGTTAAATCTGATTCGGAGATTAAAGCAACATTTTCTCCATCACGACGGTTGACGATAAATACTTGATTATTTTCAGCTACTTCTTCTAGTAGTTTGAAAAAACCATTTCTGGCATCGGTAGGAGTAGTAATTTCATATGAGAACATAGATTGATGTCCGTATTTCTGTACATTAAATTTTAGCAACAAAAGCTCTGATGATATATTAATTATCAATTACAGTAGTAACCTGTTGCTTTCCGTCGCTGGTAACTACGATGTTGTTGTCGCCTAAAGTCCCTACAGCTTTTTCTCCCGTTAAACGAGCTTTGGGATCGGCTTGTTGATAAATTACATCACCTATAGCTTCCACTTCTTCAGTATCAATTTTCCAAGTTAATTGACGAGCATATATTTCAGAGGCTTTTTGTTGATTGATTCCCTTGACCCCATCTTGCAATTTAGCTATTTGTTGCTGTAAATTTATTTCGCCTTTATTACCTGTCAGGCTAATTTGGCGATCGCGATCTATAATTTGAATTGGTCGATCTGTATTGCCAATACGCTCTTGATAATTCCAGCTAAGAAAGTCCGTCGCCACCTGTAGCGGAGGATCTAAAGTAATTAACTCAATATTTTTCTGCAAGATCGCCTTATTTTCAGCCAGATTTACCTGAACGCGATCGCTGACTAATTTATCTGTAATGGTTTGATTTTCACTGTAGCGGACTAGCTCAACTGCACCAGGACTAGTAATCTCATCTTTGGGTATATTCCATACCAAGCGATCGCTTTTTAGCTGTAGAGACGGCTGGTTAGTGGTTGCGACTACATTCCCTTGTATTTCTAAACTTTCAACATCAGTATAATATTTTCCCGACTCAGCGGTAACTTCTAAATTAGGATGAACACCGTTGAGCTTCTCTTTAATTAGCAACAGATTTTCTTGAGGTCGCCATTCTACAGCACTACTATTGATCGTGCTGCCGTTACGAGGATCGCTAGCGATTATTTGCTTATTTAACAGAATTATGTTGCCGTTATCTTTAATTTCTCCTGTTTCGGCACTAATTTGGAAAATGATCGTATTGTCTAGTAACAAATTGCCGACTACATTATTTAAAGTCGCGGTTTTTTTATCTTCGCTATAAATAATCTTATCTGCCTTGATTTTCCAAACAGTATTTTCTAACTCATTAGACTGCTCTAAAATGGCATTATTTAACTTTAACTGAGTATCTAACCTATTTTCTCCCGAAGCCTGTGACTCGGAGTTGCCAGAATTAGGAGTCGATGGCTGACAAGCAACCATACTCACTGTAAGTAATAAAAATAATATATTTAACTGATTTAATCTCAATTTAGCTATGTTTAAGTTCAGTCAGCAAAAGGACATAGTTGTAAATCTACTCTATCTCTTTCACCTACTAATTTAAGAAATTAGATAATTGAACTACAGAAACTAGCTGTTGTTTTTGCCTAAAAAAAAGTGGCTTAACTAATTTGATCCCCAAAATATGAAGCTCAAATAGATAAATAATATTTGTCAAATTTGACGAATTTTTAGTCTCAAGTCCTGAACGAGCGATCGCAATTAGGTCATTGAAACTAAAAATCTTAAGCCAAGATTATTTAATCATCTAAAATGCCAAATCCAGTAAAACTGCGGTAGGGATCGCTGTGCTTATTGCTTTTTTGAATATCGTCTTTGATCTGATCTAAATCGATATAGCGATCGGCTACATTAATCAGACTGTCACTAGTCATCGAACGCAAGCTAACTACCTCTACCCTTGCTCCTCGATAACTAACCGCATCTACTGCATAAGCTAGATCGCCATCCCCACTGACCAAAACTGCCGTGTCGTAAGCAGCGACAAGAGCCATCATGTCTACCGCAATTTCGACATCGAGATTGGCTTTTTTAGAGCCATCGGGTAACTGTACGAGGTCTTTAGCGATTACGCGATATCCATTGCGACGCATCCAGAGTAAAAAGCCCTGTTGTTTCTCGTTGGTGCGGTCTACTCCAGTATAGAAAAATGATCTCAACAATCTTGAACCACCAGTTAAGCGATATAAAAGCTTACTGTAATCAATTTCAATTCCTAGTTGCAGTGCAGCGTAAAATAAATTTGAGCCATCGATAAAAATGGCGACGCGCCCCCTATTTTCTAGAATTTGTTCAGGTGTAAAAATAGGATCGCTTCCGAAATTATCCAACATTGTATTAAGCCTCATTTTTTATGAAAAAAAGTATTTATTTGGGTGGATTAACCCGATGATTACTGGCCACAAAGGCAGCCAAACCGAGTATTCTTGTTTTATAGGCGACGAAGCTTCTAAAATTTTTCCTGTTAAGGTAAATAAACAGCTAGCTTTGAACTAGGTATTTTTTTTGGCTCAACTGTTAAATAGCAGTGTAGCTACGACTTTTTTTTACTTAGTAACTTTATATCAGTTAAAAAATATACTGAGCTAAATTACTTGCCATAATTTAATCTTCTAGCGGTAATTCTAATTTAGAAAAGACGGGACTAGCCTTGCCCAAAGTTTTATTAGTAGACAGTTTGCCCCACTTTGAGTGAAGGTGAAAGTCTTTAATCTGCGCCAGTCGATCGCTATTAAAATCCCAGTCAAACCCCAACTGCTGATAAATTTTGCTGCTGGTAATGGGAATGACAGGAGATAAAAGATAGGCAGATAGACGTATAGACTCTAAAACAGCATATAAAATTTGTTCTACTTCAGCCTGTTGTTTTTGCTTGAAAAGCTTCCAGGGCGCGCTATCGTCAATATATTTATTAACAGCCCGCACCAGGGTCAAAACTGCTTCACAAGCTTGACTAACTTGAAGATTTTCATAAGCTTGGTTGACGCGATCGCCCAAATCCAGACCAATACTTTTTAGGGGATGGTCTGAACTATAGTCAGCACTGCTTAATTGCGGAACAGTACTCTGGCAATATTTTTTTAACATTCCCAAGGTACGATTAAGCGAATTACCCAGAACGTCAGCCAAATCGTTATTAAGCACATTTATAAAACGAGTCTCGTTAAAATCGCCGTCTTTACCTAGTTCAATTTCCTTGAGAAAGTAATAGCGTACAGCGTCTGCACCATATCTATCGACCAACTTAAAAGGATCGATGGTATTACCCAAAGTTTTGCCCATTTTTAGCCCATCTTTGGTTAGAAAACCATGACCAAACACCCTTTTTGGGAAAGGCAAACCAGCAGAGGCTAACATAGCAGGCCAGTAAACTGCATGAAATCTTAATATATCTTTACCAATTAAATGTAAATTTATCGGCCACCATTGCGATAGAGCATTGTCTAAGGTAGGCTCTTGGTCGGGTTCTAATAAGGCCGTTACGTAGCCTAGAAGCGCATCAAACCAAACATAAATAGTATGCTTTTGGTCTACAGGAACAGGGAAACCCCAGTCTAAATTGACGCGAGAAATCGAAAAATCCTTTAACCCTTGCTTGACAAAGTTAAGCACCTCATTACGTCGGCTAGCTGGCTGAATAAAGTCTGGTTGAGACTGATAAAGTTCTTCTAGCTGCTGTTGATATTTAGAGAGACGAAAAAAATAATTTTCCTCATCACGCCATTCTGCTGGTTTATTAGTATGAATCGCGCAGTGATGGTTTTCAATTAAATCTCGTTCTTCTTTAAACTCTTCGCAAGATACACAGTACCAACCTTGCTGGCGATCGAGGTAGATATCGCCTTGCTCCCAAACCCGCTCAAAAAACTCATTGACAATTTTTTGGTGATTGGGTGCGGTGGTACGATTAAAGCGATCGTATTTAATGTCTAATTTGTCCCACAGAGATTTAAAACTATCGACAATGCGATCGCAATGAACCTGGGGATCTAAGTTTTGTTCGACAGCAGTACGCTGAATTTTTTGTCCGTGTTCATCTGTTCCTGTAATCAACAGGACTGATTTGCCTTGTAATCGCTGAAATCTGGCTAACGCATCTGCCACAATGGTAGTGTAGGCACTGCCGATGTGAGGGACACCGTTGACATAATAAAGGGGAGTAGTTAAGGAGAATTTATGGTTATGGTCGTGATTATTCATTTAAGTTATTGATAAATTGCTCAAACCAAAAGGTTATCAGCTTAATAGCCTTTTGTATTCAATAGCAATTTTTTATAAATAGACGTTTATTGCGCCGTGATTTATTTTATTTTTAGTTCTCCAGAGAATAATCTTGATTGATTAAAAATTTTAGATTTTATTATCAAAATTCAAAAACTTTATCTACACAGTATCAATTACAACAGGGCTTTAAATTAACGTTAAGGAAAATACTTAATAAATTTTCGATTTCGTTAACATAGCTGACTATCAATCGTTAGTAATTTTGCCAAGCAGATGGGACAAAAAATATCGGCTTTTTGGTTATGACCAGAAAATTTGCCAACTTTGAATTATTTATTTCTGCTTCAATATAGCTCTAGACCGAAGCAGAAGTCGGAAACTTTTGTTAATTATTAAACATTGCTCCATACTAGAATAATCTCGGTTTGGCAGTAAAACCAAGGTATGACGCACTTTGATCCAAATATGCGAATAATCTAATTGAATGCTATCTTTTACATCTCGTTTAATCGCTCAATCGATAATATCGACTGTTAATCTCAATTTAACTCAGTCTTATACCGATCGTATTCCGACTGACATTCCGACTATTGTGATCAGTAATCACCGTAGCTTTCTAGATGCGCCAATTTTAATCAAGTCAATTCCTAATACTTTACGAATCGCCTGTCATCACTACATGGGTCAAACTCCAGGTGTGCGAGAAATAATAAATTCTCTTGGCTGTTTCCCTTTAGCAGAAGCCGATCGCCGCCAAAAACAGTTTTTTGAGCAAGCAAATTATCTTTTAACTTCTAGACAGTGGGTGGGATTATTTCCTGAAGGCACTAAACCGATGATCGAACCTACAGCACCCGATGAAATTAATGAGTTTCATCGCGGTTTTGCTCATTTGGCTTGGAAAACACCTGTGGCAAATTTAGCTGTTTTACCAGTGGCGATCGCGTCTTTGTCCGAAACAAATTATCCTAGTATTCCAATTCGTTGGCTGAAGCAATTTGATCGAGATGAACCCTTTTTTGAGCGACAGGGTTTACATCCAATGTTAGTTTATCACCGTGCCCAAGTATTAATCGGTAGCCCCTACTTGATTAATCAGACTCAAAAACAGGAATATAAAGGAAAACAGGCCAAAGAACTGGCTTTAGATTTAACGCACTATTGCCAGGATCAAATCACTGAGTTACTACGGGAAGGGTGTTATTAAATTAGATAGCTATTGAGGGGAAATGTAAAGAAAAAAGTGGGGAAATCTATCTTGATCAATAAATGTTAGAAAATAAATATTAATAAATTTTAAGTTTTATTTCTATAATATAGATATATGAATTTTAAATCCAGCGTAAATTTTATCGATCCCAGAGAGATTAATCGGGATGCTCCTCTGTTTGTCTATCTTCCTGGTATGGACGGTACTGGCAAGCTACTGCAAAGGCAGTCTAATAATCTGGCAGCAAATTTTGACTTGCGATGTTTATCAATTCGTATCGACAATCATAGCAGTTGGTCAGATTTAGCTAGAGATACGGTACAGCTAATCAAATCAGAATTAACTCACAAAACCAATTCAGAAGTTTACCTTTGTGGCGAATCTTTTGGTGGCTGTTTAGCCTTAAAAACAGCTTTGGCTGAGCCATGTATAATTAAAAAGCTAATATTAGTTAATCCTGCTTCTTGCTTAAATCAGTTACCTATTTTGAGCTGGGGAGTAAATCTTACTTCTTTGCTGCCATCTTGGGTACACCGCTATTCGGCTGCGGGACTATTACCTTTTTTAGTCCGCTTAAATCGAATTAATGATTGCGATCGCATTTGTCTAATTGAAAGTATGAAATCTATACCGCCTCACGTGGTTAGCTGGCGATTATCTCTGCTGAGAGATTTTAAAGTTACCGATGAGGAATTGCGCAACTTAAATATTCCTAGCTTAATTGTTGCAGGGGCAGCAGATGACTTGTTGCCTTCAGTTGAGGAAGCCCAAAAATTAACCCATCTTTTACCCCAAGCACAAATGACCGTATTGCCTCAAAGTGGTCATGCTTGTCTGTTAGAGACCGAAATCAACCTATATCAGATCTTGGTAAAGCAAAATTTTATCCCAGCTAAGTATGCTCTTTGTTAGAACACTTAGTTAATTAATAAACTTTAGGCATTCAATAACCTGCTGAGATTAATTGAAGGTTAAAAAATTGTCAGTATGATTTTTGCTTCAAAGAGTTACCTTCGCTTCAAGAGACTTAAGATATTCTGTGTTGACTTTAGATTCTCTGATTAAAGCAATTTTCCCGGTGCGAGCAATTTCACGAATCCCAAACTTATTCAACATTTGAATAATCGCGACGATTTTGCCAGGATCGCCTACAACCTCAAGAGTTAAGGCTTCTTCAGAAAGATCGACCACCCTGGCGCGAAAAATTTGCGCTAGCTGAATTACTTCAGCCCGATTAGAAGCGGTGGCGTTAACTTTAATTAGCATTAACTCTCTTTCCACACAAGGCTGCTGGCTGATATCCTGTACCTTCAGTACGCTAATCAATTTATATAGCTGTTTAATTAGCTGCTCAACAACTTTTTCATCTCCAGGTACAACCATTGTAATCCGCGAGACACCTACTTGTTCGGCAGGACCTACCGCCAGACTTTCAATGTTAAAACCACGGCGAGCAAATAATCCTGCAATGCGCGTTAAAACTCCTGCTTCGTCTTCTACTAAGACAGAAATAGTTTGCTTGATCATAGCTAAAAAAATGAGTAAGTTTTGATGAGGTTAGTCTCTTATGATAAATGAAATTGGCAGGGTTAATAAACCGCATCTAGTCTGAAGGTGAAGGATCTTGAACTTTCGCGACTCTTATCTAATTGCCTTGTTAAAACCCGCCCTTCTTTTAACAACTGTTCCGACGATTGGAAATTAAGAATCAAGGACGGGAAAATCCATTCTAAATTCTCAACCTTGTTCTTGAAAGCCAAGTCTTTGGTAAAACCATTATAATTGCCGAAGCAAAACTGTGTTCTCTCTAGTTATTAGATGCCAAAATATCGCAAAATCAGCCGAAAAAACTTTTATTTCCTGTTGTTGCTACTATTTCCTTTTTTACAGCTTTGCTATCAAACGATCATTAAAAACTATTATCAGTTCGATATTCAGATTTATGAATTCTTAGAGGCTCAACGAAACACCTTACTAGATTTTATTTTCACTAATGTTTATCGTATTACTGGTACTTACTTCACTGGTTTAGTGGTGTTGATTGCTTTAATAACTTTAATTCGTCAACGCTCTTGGCAAGAAGTTAAAGCCTTAGTTTTTGCTACTTTGGGAATTTTGCTGCTGGTAGACGAAGTACTTAAACCTTTGTTCGATCGCTCTCGCCCTTTTAAACCTCGGTTAGTCAATGATTTAAGCCCTGACAGTTTTCCCAGCGGCCATGCAGCAGGAAATTTGGTTTTTTACTTTTATATGTCTTTTATTATTGTGGCGCGATATCCGCATTTAGCTAAATATATTTATGGTTTGTCTTCTACGTTGGTACTGCTGATTGGCTTTAGTAGTGTATATGTCAAGGCTCATTGGGCAACGGATATTTTCGCTGGCTATATTTTCGGCTATTTTTGGTTACTGATTAGCCTAGTATTATTAAATTTTTTGACTCGCAAATAAGGCCTACAGAAAAATTACTTAAATACTGCCAATAGAGCAAAGGACCGAGCGTTCAAAGCGATCGCTTTTTTAGTCCGATTAACTCATAGTTTAAAATCAACCGTGCATTTACTCAACAACGATGCACCATTCGTGCAGTTCATAATCGACACAGTTATAAATAACCAGAGGATCTTGAGCCACTATTTTCTGAGCTTCTTGTAAAGAATCTGCGTCAAAGACTAGCATTCCTCCTCCTAATTCTCCCCAATAGCCAGTTTTAGCTTTATGTCCTCTGACAATTAGTTGGCGAACATAGCTTTTATGAGCCGATACGTATCGATCAAAAATTACTTTGTTAACTATTCCCTTTTCTATTTTTACAAATGTTGGCATAAATAACAGCTAATTTCTCTAAAAAGCAAATGTAAGATAAATATTATAATAATGTTATGTTAATAAAATAATACTTTAAAATGACGGTGTTGCTGATTAGGTAATGATATAAACTAGTCAACCTCCTTCGGGGGAATTCAAAATTCAACCAGCGAGTCCCTGAACGGATTCCGTGCATGATTAGCCCTAAAGGATTAGAAGTTCGCGTCACACGAAGTTAGTCCGTGCATGATAAGCTTCGCCCTAAAGGATATGCGGAGCGGTATGCTTTAGCACTAGCTTCGCGTCGCAAATCATGCACGGGCATATCGCGTCACCGCTTCGCGACGCGAAGCTAGTCGAAGACTCAGCTTATACTAAAGCCCTGCATTAGTGTAGCAACCAAGAAATATAAATCAATAGTTACACTAAAACCGAAAATGTTTATACCAGAGGATGTCAAAAAAAGGGGGACTATATCAGTACAGGATATGCTGAAGAGCAACTAAAAAACTGCTTACAAGAGTTTACCGCGCCCATATTTGCTAAATTATCCTAACGATCCTGACGGCTCAAATTGTCAGAAATATAATCAGCTAGTCGATCAATATAACGAGCTGATTCAATGCTCCGCAGTACAACAGCTTGCAAATGTAGGTCGATTATTGACTTATTCGTTAGTCATCGAAGATTATTACATAATGAAAACACACTATCATTGCACTCTGAAATATCATCCTAAGATTTGGGAAATGTTTCAAGAAGTAATCGAGAAGACAATCAAAAAATACCCAACAACTAAACAGAATATACTAGATAATATTGTTAGATATTCTCAAGAACTTGCGCAACAAATCATCGTCAAAAATTGTTAATCCAAGCTAATAATAATCTAACCAACCTATCGGTAAGCTCAGCAAGAAAACCTCACAGAGATTTGATGTTTTTTTAATTCGACCTTTTAAATTGGTATTGATCAGAGTAATTTTTTAGATAACTGTTAGGCGGATTGAGGATTAGGCTGATTTTTCAACGAAGTTTCTTGATAGCTAACTGCTCTCATAGCTACTTTCCAAGTAAAAGTAAAAGATTGAAATGACTCTGGAGAAACTCGGTCTTCATCTAAATCTACAATTACTTTGGCTAAAATTTCAAAGAGGTGACGACGCACGAGAGTTAGTTGCTCTAAATCTTCCATGGAATTGATGCGATCGATTAATTCTAGAATTTCGAGATTGTACAGATCGGCACGGTTTTTTTGTTTCCCTTGCAACCACATTTTAAAGACCAAAACAGTTGGTAAGAACCACTTCCTTTTGGCATTAAAGCAATTCTTTTTCCTTTGAGTTCGCTGAAACTATTGATATTAGATTCTTCGCTAACAATTAAATGTAATATTTCTGGAAACAAAGAAGCGATCGCTTTGGTAGAGGGAGAGACCGTGGTATCGTTTTGAATTAGTGCTAATTGCACCCGATCAAACTCCAATAATTGCAAATTTTCTAGAGAGCCTTTTTCAACAACTTCAATCTGGATTTGAGGTTGAGATCGGGCAACGACTTTAGCTAAAGCTTGAGCAAAAGCATAATATTCTCCTTGACTTCCTCCAGTGGCGATCGCTAAGTTATAAACGCGGTTATGGGAGTTATACCATTGCCAGCCAAAGACACTAACAGCGATCTTGCTGAGAAAAATAATCGGCAAGATAAGTTTATTTTGCATTGACAATTGTGTCATTGTCTTCAGCGTTGGTTAGCTAAAAATACTTTAGTAACTAATGATTATTCTACTCTACTTGAGGCGTGAGGCAGTATTTACACTTCATTTACACTTCAATAGCCTATGTAATTATTAAAAGCGATCGCTTTTGCCAAACCGACAAAAAATGACATAAACAGTATCTAAAGAGTCATAAGTAGACAAGATAGTAACTAAATACACATTTTGTGAAATTAAGGTTTTTCTATATTGATGATTGTCGAACGGTAATAAACTTTACTGCCGATTAATTAGTGTTCTATTAATATCTTGCTAATGTTTTTAAAAGATCAGAATAAAAAAGACATTATCGGCATTCAAATTTGTCAATCGCCAAAAAATAAATTATGTCTGGAATTTTTTCCTTTAGTGGTCGCTACCGCATCTTGCACCTTACTTGGTTTGCTTTTTTCTTAAGCTTTGTCGTCTGGTTTAACTTTGCTCCTTTTGCCACAGCAGTGCAAACAGAATTAGGTTTAGAGCCAGCTCAAATTAGAACTCTGGCGATTTGTAATGTCGCCCTTACAGTTCCAGCGCGGATTATTGTTGGGATGATTCTCGATCGCCTTGGTCCAAGAATTACTTACTCTTGTTTATTAATTTATGCAGCTATCCCTTCAATTGCCTTTGCACTCTCGCAAAACTTTACTCAGCTGGTGATTAGCCGTTTAGCCTTGAGTATTGTCGGCTGTGGTTTTGTGATTGGAATTCGCATGGTGGCAGAGTGGTTTAATTCTCAGGAAATCGGTTTAGCAGAGGGCATATACGGGGGCTGGGGTAACTTTGGCTCGGCAGCAGCAGCATTTACTCTGCCAACTATTGCTGCGCTAACGGCTGGTTTGACCGCTAGCCAACTTAACTGGAGATTGGCGATCGCTCTAACGGGAATTATTGCTGCACTCTATGGAATATTTTATTTCTTTAACGTTCAAGATACGCCTCCTGGCAAAGTCTACCAGCGACCAGAAAGTAGTGCTGGATTGGAAGTAACTAGCAAAAAAGACCTTTGGTTTTTGCTCTTGATGAATATTCCTCTGGTGGGAATTTTAGGCGTAATTACTTGGCGTTTGCAAAAGGCGCAATTATTTGGTTCAAGTACGATGTATTTAATCTGGGTTGGTCTAGTCGCTCTATATTTATTCCAAGCTTTTAATATTTACAAGGTCAATCAAAAACTCATCACTGGAGCAAAACGCTACCCAGCAGCAGATCGCTATCAGTTTTCTCAAGTGGCACTTCTAGAACTTGCTTACGTTGCTAGCTTTGGCTCAGAATTAGCGGTTGTTTCAATGCTCCCAGCCTTTTTTGAAAATACTTTTGGCTTAACAGCAGCACTGGCGGGAGGAATTGCGGGAACTTATGCCTTTATGAATCTAGCCGCTCGTCCTGGAGGCGGGTTTATTTCTGACAAAATTGGTAGCCGTAAATGGACGTTAGCTGTAACCCTGGCTGGTACGGGAATTGGTTATTTAATTTTTAGCAGTCTTGGCGAAATAGCTCTACCCCTAATCATAATCATGACAATGTGTGCTTCTTTCTTTGTCATGGCTACCGAAGGTGCTACTTATGCCATTGTTCCTTTGGTCAAGCCTCGGGTTACTGGACAGATAGCTGGTAATGTGGGGGCTTACGGCAATGTGGGCGCAGTCGCCTATCTAACTACCTATAGCTTGCTTCCAGAAGGTGGTGGCGGAGATAAATTCTTTTTTCAGATGTTAGGAGTTGTAGCTTTGATTGTCGCTAGTCTTTGTGCCTTTTTCCTCAGAGAACCAACTGGAGGGCATGGTGAAGGGCAAGAAGTTCACGCTTCTCCAGAAAAAGCGATCGCCTATAAAAAAGCAAATTGACAGTGATTTACAAGTAATAAGTTTTCCACTGCAATCTAACTCTTAAATGTGTAACAAGGCTGACAGAATCAACTCGTCAGGTTGTATAGCTTAAGAGACAAAGCAGTATATTTTGAAGTGCCTAATTAAGAGTTATTCTGGCTCACACCTAAGCTTGTTGCGGAAAAAGTAAGTAAGCAGGGACTCTGCCAAAATTGGTTATTTTTCGCCCTCATCCGCTATTCAACGTTCAAGTTATGCATTGATGCAGTTAGCCTGTGTCTTCATTTGTTCTACCTAGACTCATTAGTTAGGAAATTTCAATATGCTTAAAAGATTATTGTCATTTAGTGGTCGATACCGCATCCTACACCTAACGTGGTTTGCCTTCTTGTTATCCTTCGTAGTCATATTTAACGCTGCCCCTCTAGCTGAATCGATTATAGAAGAGTTTCAACTGAACGAGCTGCAATTCCGGACGATGCTCCTGTGCAATTTAGCTCTGGCGATTCCGTTTCGGATTATCTTCGGTATGTTGATAGACCGCATCGGTCCTCGCATCGTTTTTTCAGGTGTCTTGATTTATGCTGCCATTCCCTGCTTCGCGTTTGCCTTCGCGCAGGACTATAACCAGTTGCTTTGGAGTCGTCTAGCTATTGGCGTGGTTGCAGCAGGATTTGTCGTTGGCATTCGGATGGTGGCGAATTGGTTCCCCCCTCAAGAAATTGGCTTTGCAGAAGGAATTTACGGTGGCTGGGGTAACTTTGGCTCTGGTGTGGCTGCGATTGTTTTACCTCTAGTTGCGACTGGGGCAAGTTTTTTAGTGGGTAGTCAGAGTAGCTGGCGATATACGATCGCCCTTAGCGGCATCGTTGCTGCTGTTTATGGGGTGTTTTATTTTTTCAACGTTCAAGATTCACCACCCCATAAGGAATTCAAGCCAGCTAAGCACCCGGGCGCGATCGAAGTGACAACTCAAAAGGACTTCTGGCTGATGACGATATCGAATTTGCCTCTATATGCTGCTTTAGGCATCGTAGCTTGGCGATTCAACGTAGTTGAAGCCTTAAGTTCTACGGCGGTAGTCATTATCTGTGTAGCGTTACTCGGTTTATACCTATTCCAAACTTACTGGAACTGGAGAGTAAACCGACAGTTAATGGCAGGTCAAAAACGCTATGCCCCCGAAGAACGATACGATTTTACCCAAGTAGTCCTGCTAAATCTAACCTACTTTGTCTGTTTTGGGTCAGAGCTAGCCGTTGTCTCGATGATACCGCTGTTTTTTCGAACGACCTTCAACTTGCCTCTAGCACTAGCAGGAGCGGTGGCTTCCAGCTATGCCTTTATGAACCTAGTCGCCCGTCCAGGGGGTGGTTTGATCTCTGATACAATCGGCAGCCGAAAGTGGACATTGGTTATATTGCAGGCTGTTACAGGAGTTGGCTATCTAACAATGGGCTTGCTCAACGGTAGTTGGTGGCTTCCCCTGGCAATTGGCGTGACTATGTTTGCCTCTTTTTCTGTCCAAGCAGCGGAGGGTGCGACCTATGCAATAGTCCCCCTGATTAAGGAGGAGATTACTGGTCAAATCGCTGGAAGCGTTGGTGCCTGGGGCAATGTAGGGGGGGTAGCTTTCCTCCTTCTCTTCAGTTTATTACCTACGGGTGATGCTGGTAACAAAATTTTCTTCTCGACGATGGGAATCAGTAGCTTGATTATGTTCTTCCTTCTTTGGTTTTTTCTCAAAGAACCTACAGGCTCTCATGAGGAAGAATTGAAACTGCAAACGCCAGCAGTATCTAGTAAATTGACGAACGAGCGATAACAAGGTTAAGCCTAATTCACAATTAAATTTACCAAGAAATTTAAGTTGTTCATCAAATACCGATTATTTACCCTGCCCGATTTAAGTAGCTACGAGGACTTCTCTACTATCATTTAGGATTACTAGATAACTCTAATCCGTTTCGCCGAATATTCTCCAGAGTTCGACTTCGCTGCTGTAGATCGGTGTTGGGGTTGGTTCTGTGGTGTTAGTCAAAGCATAAATAATCGGAATTAAACCCACAGTAATTGAAGAGATAAAAACCAGCAAAGCTATGATTATTTTTTCGCTAGCGTTGAAATGTCTTAAGTAAAAGGGAACATACAATACATCGCGGGACGTTCTTCGGGATTTCATTTCAACCTCTTTCTATCAGCGAATCAGTTTTAAACAATTGCACAGTCACTCTTGTAGCTAAGAGCGTGCATCTTAATTATACAAAAATCGCCAATAAAAAGTAGCAATTGTTACTGTTTACCTCAAAAAAGTATTAATTTAGACAGATTTTTTTAGACTTTAGGAGTAACCATGTCGTCGAACAGTCAACAGGAGAGTGGAAGCAGCAAGCAAAGCTTGCAAGCGTCGCAGACGCGACTTGGGGCGATAGCCCCTGCGTCGGGAGACCCGACCGTTTCCTCCCGTCAAGTTAAAACAAGCGATCTCAGCCGAACTGATAACTTAGAAAGCATGAGTAATGGAAAACAACTGACTTACTCACAGCTTATTCTCTGTGCTGTAGTTATTGGTATCTTTGGCGGTATGGTGGCTACTGTTTATTACTTCGTGCTAGAAACCATGACCCACGGTATGTGGCACACTCTGCCAGAAATAGTCAAGCCGTATTTTCCTAGCTGGCTTGGCGTTAGTAACTATGTCTGGATTGCTACTACTGTTGGTGGATTCTGCGTCGGTTTAGCTCTTTATTTTTTTGGGCTTCCTGGAGAAATGGCTCAGGTAGTCGATAAAATTCATAACCCAGGCAAAATTGATATCCGCAAAACTCCAGCAATGATTATTGCTTCTTTAATCGCCATCACCTCTGGTGGCAGTGCGGGACCAGAAGCACCTTTGGTACAAGTTAATGGCAGCTTTGGTAGCTGGTTGGGCGATAGGTTAAAGTTAACCAAAACTTCAGTCAGAATTCTCACTTTTTGTGGAATGAGTGCAGCTTTAGGTGCTTTTTTTGGCGCACCTATTGGCGCAGCTTTGTTTGCTCTAGAAATTCCCCATCGTCGAGGTTTGCAATATTTTGAGGCGATCGCACCTGCTATTATTGCAGCCATCCTTTCCTTTGCCGTATTCCGACTAAACACGGGAATAACCATCGGTGGTTTTTACCACTTTGAACAAGTTCCTGCCCTTTCCCCTCAAAATTTACTAGAAGGCTTAGTTTTGGGTGTAATTGGGGCTGGATTGGCAGTGATGTTTATTGCCATCTTTCGCATTATTGGCAAGCTACTTAAGCCTTTAGAAGACTATCCTATTTTCTTAGCAACTCTAGGTGGTTTATCAATTGGTCTAATTGCTTTTGCTTTCCCTCAAACCCTATTCTTTAGCGAGGCACAAATTCAAACCGTAATTGAAACGGGGGCTAGTTTAGGCGTTGGTTTGTTACTGGCGATCGCGGTAGCTAAGATGTTTGCCATTAGTTTTACTTTGCATTCTGGCTTTTTAGGTGGTTTTATTTTCCCACTGTTTTTTATTGGTGCTAATGTCGGCTATGCTGTTTCTTTAGCAGTACCTCAAGTTCATCCAACTGTAGGAATGGTCTGTCTGATGGCAGCAGTAAACGTAGCTGTAACCAAAACTCCAGTCAGCACCAGTATTATCCTCAGTGTACTCTCAGGTACGGCAATGTTACCCGTAATTGCGATCGCATCTTTTGTCAGCTTTATTTTAACTAGCCAAATTTCGATGATTAAAACTCAACGATGCCGCGACTTAGAAGAAGTTGACCCTTCTAATCTAATCTTAGAAGAAGTGACGTTAGTCAAAGAGCAAAAAACCAAAATTCCTGGGTTGAATAAGCTGAAGAAATTAGTGAGTATCTGATATGGAATTGATCAATTTTTTGGTGGCAATCTTAGCAATGTTAATTTTGACCACCTTGTTCTGTTTAATCATGACTACAGACTTGGGCTGGGGACCAATTGTTTATCTTGCTTCTTTCTTAGGCGGGATAGTTTTGATGGGTTGGGTAGGTGTGGCTTGTCTCGACCTTTTTAAAGATTGAATTTAATCACTATACTTTGAAACGTAAATAATTCATTACACAATAACCAATCTTGGGCTGCCCAAAAACGTGCTGCCGAACCAAAGTATTTTGAAGAATTAGGTGCAGGACAAAAACCACCCTATTTATACATTGGTTGTTCCGATAGTCGTATGCCTTTAACTAGGTTTACTCAAACCGAACCTGGAGAAATTTTTGTTCACCGAAATATTGCCAATCAAGTGTCCTTGACTGACATCAATTTTTTATCAGTTTTAGATTATGCAGTTGATTATTTAAAAGTGCAGCATATTATCGTCTGCGGACATTATGGCTGTGGAGGAATCACGGCTGCTTTAGAAGGAAACACGACTGGATTGGTTGATAATTGGGTTAATCCGATCCCAGAGCTATATCTTCAAAACCAAGCAGAAATAGACTGTATGTCGATTAGAGACCAAAAAATCGACCGTTTAGCGGACTTGAATGTTATTGCTCAAGTAAAAAATTTGGCTCAAACTTCAATTTTACGTAAGTGTATGCGAGAAAACAATGCACCTCAAATTCATGGTTGGGTACTCAATCTTAAAACTGGTTTAATCGAAGATCTAAAGATAAAAACTTCAGAATGGGGATTAAAACTACCCTCATGTGAATTATATTTATCTCGCTCTAAATAAAGAAAGAATTTTAAAAAGATATTCTGATTATTAGATGACAGTAAGGATTTAAAAGTGGGTTGCGAAGTTCGATATTGCGATCGCTAATCGAGTCAAAAAAACTTCGATAAGTTCTTTAAATTTTACTTGATGATAATTTTCCTCACAAGTTCCTCAAATTTTGCCTATATGATTTTTTGTTATGGAGACATAACTTAAAAACTTTTATTTTCACCAAGATTATTTAGCAAATTGTAATGGTTTATTTAAAGGTTAAAACTCCATTTTTTATTTAGTAGCTAACTCTGATAATTAGTTTTGTTGTCTGAGCTAGCTACTGAATTGTTAGTAAAAGGAACAGCATGATCATGAAAGCTACACAACTACTTCAGCAGTATCGCCATGGAATACTAGATTTTAATGGCGCAAGCCTACACTCTGCCCAACTTCAAGCTGCTGATTTAACTAGAATCAATTTAACTCAAGCAGATCTTAGTGATGCCGATCTAAATGATGTTGATTTAAGCGGTGCTTGTCTGGAACAGGCTAATTTAACCAATGCTAATTTGGTAGGTGCTAGTTTGGTAGGTGCAAACTTGTCAGAAGTTAACTTAATTGGCGCAGATTTAGAAAACGCCGATCTTAGAGGCGCAGATTTGAGTGGTGCAGACTTGCGTTGTGCCAATTTGCACGGCGCTCGTTTGTGTAGTGCCAACCTAACTGATGCCGATCTTGGCGGTACAAATTTAACTAATGCAGATTTGACTGAAGCTAAACTAGCGGGTACCGACATTTCCGTAGCCGAAACCAAAGGCACAAACTTAGAAGGGGTTAATTGGGGCGAATGTGAAAGAAAACAGGAAAATACGTCTCATCATTGGATTACTTGGTCTGGAAAATAAGTATAGACCAGCAGTAAATGTAGCGATGAATAATTTTAAGTTGAACAATATCTAGATTATATTGTTTATTCTTTCTTGCCAATTTGTTTGAGATGTATCTACGACAATTAAATATTTTTGTTCTGCTGTGGTAAAAGCTTCGGCATTTGCCTGCTGAGTGGGTATTAAATCTACTCCCGCATCGGAAATATCTCGCTGACGCTGATTTAAGCGATCGCGCAATACTGATATAGGTGCGGTACAGTAAATTATCTTTAAGGGTATATTGTTAGCTTCTGATTGAGAAATTACAGATTGACGTAGATTGACGCGATCGTATTTAGCATCAAGAATTACCGTGTACCCTTCTTTGACAAGCATAATACCCAACTCTAAGAGGCGATTATAAGTTTTTTGCGTCATTTCCTGGGAGTAAATAACATCTGTTCCAAACTCATCTAGAGGTATTTGGGCGAGGTGTTTGCGAACAGCATCGGAACGAATCTGAATTGCACCCTTGTGTCTGGCAATTGTTCTGGCGACAGTGCTTTTACCCGAACCTGATAAACCAGACATTAAAATTAAATTGCCTAACTTAACTTTAGTATATTGAGCGGCCAGTCGATAGTAGTCGCTAGCCGTTGTTTTCGCTTCTTGCTTATCTGCTTCGCTAATCTGAGGATCGTCTAGTAAAAAAGAACTTACTTTAGCCCTAACATAAGCCTGCCTGCTCAAATATAAAGGTAATACTAGCAGCCCTGGCCAGTCGCTCGTGTATTCAAGATAACTATTCAAAAAAGCATTGGCAAGATCGGGTTTTTTTTTTGCTTCTAAATCCATGACGACAAACGCCACATCGTATATCGTATCGACGAAGCGAAAAGACTCGTTAAATTCAAGGCGATCGAATAACTGAATTTTATTGTGCCATAAGCAAATATTTTGCAGGTGTAAATCGCCATGACATTCTTTAATTCGCTGCTGTTTTACTCTGTCTTTAAATAAATCTTTTCGTTCGGTAAAGAAAAAATCGGTATATGCTTTAGTAGCTTCAAACTGCTCTTTAGTCTGAACAATACCAATATATTTTTGTGATTGCTGATAATTTTCTTCAAAAGCAGAACTAATTTGAGCCACTGTGCCAAAGCTGCTAATATAATCATTAGTTTCGGCGTGGTTATGAAATTGAGCCACGATCTTGCCCAATTCCCCAAAGCGATCGCTTTCTAGTTTTCCTGCATTTAAAAGATTAGAAAATAAATTTTCCTGCGGAAACTGACGCATCTTGAGGACATACTCGACAATATTTTCTGAATTAGCCAGAAAAAAATTATCATCACATTTGCTAATTGGAATAACTTTTAAATATAGTTCGGGAGCAATTTTCTGATTAAGCTGTAATTCTGTTTCTAAGCAATGCTTTCTTTTAGATAGAGTTGAGTAATCAAGAAACCCAAAATTCACCTTTTTCTTAATTTTATAAGCATATTGTCCTGTTAAAAAAACACAGGCAGCATGAGTTTGAACTATCTCTATTTTTTCTGCAACAGTATGTGGATAAAAATGAGGCTGCTGCATCTGAGAAATTAAATTGGAAATATCACTCATGTAAAGTTTACGATGATAAATATAATTATTTTAAATCAATTGCGAAGTAGAAAAAAGTTTGAATAAGCTTTTGATTTTTCCTAAAGGACGACGCGAAGGACGCGACGTAAGGAGCTAATCCTTTAGGGCTAGTCCTTTAGGGCATATGATGACCGCATACCGCTACGAGACCGAAGGGCGGAGTGCGGTTTATCCGTGAATCCTTTAGGGCATATAGCTTTTAGCTAGTTTTCACTTACTAGATTGCGATACATTTCTCCTAAATGAGCAAGGACATCAATTAATGTCAGGCTAAAATCGCTGAGATGTTCAGTGCGTAAACCTTGCAATAACAGTTGTTTTTCTAAATTATCAATCAAGTTCACGTGAATCTCGACAACTTTATTGAATGGCAGATCGACCAAGAAAGCTTCTTCCACAAAGCGATCGATTAGATTATTAATATTATCTTGCGAAGAGAAATAATCAAACAGAATTTGAGAGTAGATTAATTCTAGCCTGTCGAGCAATTCTCTTTGTTCCAAAACAGATAGATTTGGATAGAATTGCTGAATATCTCGTTGACAATATACTCCTGAATATTTTAATCGCTTTTTTAGTTGAGAATTTAATCTAGTTTGTTGCGATCTATGTCGATCAAGATGATATTTACTAATGGCTACGGACATTGTTTAGCCTCCCCAATAAGATTGAAAACCGATAAAAATCTAATGTTTACAAGTCGTGTTCAGGTATTTTTTGCTGCTTAGTTTTTTAAGTTGTTCACGACTAGTTTCCAGATTTTTTAGCAAATCAGCACTGGGTACTAAAACTTTTGAGCTAATTGATAGATTGACAATTCTATTCGATTGTAGATACCTTTTCTCAGCAAGTTTTTCTAAATCTGGCATTTCTTGCCAGCAATTACGACAAAACCAATATTCTCGATGTTTGCTAATATGGCGCAGCATTGAAGTAGAACAACAAGGACAGGTAGTTAAAATGCTCATGATTATTTAAACCAATATTAAAGAACATTAATATCAAGTGCGTTTTGATATTTGGTCGAGAACAAGACTAAATTGCAGCTAGTTTTTGTGGAGATTGATTAGCAGGTAAGTTCTGACAGGAAAATGTTTGTTCGAGCACTGAATTTCCTACTCGTTCGAGATAAACTTCTAGCCTTCCTTCAGGTGTTGTTTCAAATAAAATTCTTTGTTGAGGAAAGACTACTCTTTCATAATTGCAATTATGACCGTCAAGTACTCGAATAAGCTGTATTTTGGGTGTAGAATTAGTGTAATAACACAGTATTTTCAATGTCGATCGCTCAGTTGCGGGACAAGTAAGTAGCATAATTTTTCCTTGCTTCAATCTCATTCAAATCATAGTTTTAAAATCTGAAGAAACTGTGAGGAACTTGAATAAAATCTAAAAAATATTGATTACTATAATCACACCCTGGTGCCTACCAGCCGAGGAATCCAGAGATTTGACTAGCAAGGGTAAGAGAATCAAAAGGTTTGTTGATCACGCCTTTTGCCCCTGCACTGTAGAAACGACGGCGATCGCTTGCTTGCGCTTTAGCAGTAATAAAAATTGTGGGAATGTGTTTAGTTTTGGGGTTAAGCAGTAGTTTTTCAATCGTTTGTATTCCATCTACTTCGGGCATCATCGCATCTAATAAAATAGCATCTGGCTGTTCGTCTTCAGCGATCGCCAAACCTTCCATCCCACCAGAAGCACCCATCATTTCCCAACCCGCCTCAGATTCTAAGCAAAAACGAGCTAAGGTTTTGATATCATCCTCATCATCAATAAATAAAATGCGTTTCGGGTTCATGTTATTAAAAAGCGACAGACAATAAAATTTTACCTGCATATTACAGCATTTTTGAAGCCACGGGTCACAAGAAGGGGCGGGCAGTGCCTTGCCCCTTCTGATTTCATTATTTTCGAGGTAGTTTAAAGTAAAAGGTGCTGCCCTCACCATAAACACTCTCTGCCCAAATTTTGCCCCCGTGTTGCTCGAGAATATGATGGCAAATAGCTAAACCAAGACCAGTACCGCCCTTTTTGCGGGAATCAGAAGCATCCACTTGTTGAAAGCGTTCAAAGATAGTTTCTAGCTTATCTGGAGGAATACCTCTGCCCTTGTCTTTGACCGAAAAGAGAAGATAGTTATTTTGTAATTGAGATGCGATCGCGATTTGACTATTGACAGGAGAGAACTTAATCGCGTTGCTAATTAGATTAGTTATAGTTTGGACAAGGCGATCGCGATCGCCCCAAAATTCAATTGAAGGCGAATTGATTTCCAGGCTAACTTGCCGTTCCTTAGCCATCGGGCAAATAGTATCTACTGCCTGCTGGATTAATTCAGCACTATTACAGGGTTGCTTTTCAATTTCATCTTTTCCCGACTCCATTCGTTCTAAATCCAGGATATCGTTAACCAGACGTGTTAGGCGATCGCTATTTCTCAGTGCCATATCTGCCATTTGTTTTCCTGAATTAGTTATTTCTCCCAAACGACCAGCACAGAGTAACTTAATCACGCCATGAATCGAAGTTAGAGGGGTTCGCATTTCATGACTGGCGATCGAAACAAATTCGCTTTTCATTTGTTCGATGGCTTTGCGATCGGTAATATCCTCTACCATCGAGAAAAACCCTTTCACCTGACCATCTGAGTCTAAATCAGGAATATAAGTGGCATTCGTCCAGTAGAAACTACCGTTTTTATGGGTGCGTTGATTCTCAAAAGTAACTGCTTTTCCCGCTAACGCAGTCTTGATGTAGGGCAGGGTTTTTTGATAGGTGTCTGCTCCCATTGTTTCTATTATAGGTCGTCCGAGCAGACTGGATCTTGATTTACCATACCAAGTTTCGTAGGTACGATTGTTATAGCGATAATGTTGCTGGTTGTCTACGTAGGCAATCAACACTGGTAGAGCATCAGTGATTACCTTTAACTGTTCTTCACTACGTTGAACAGATTTCTCGGCTTGGATGCGATCGCTGACGTCCATAATTGTCTCTAATACCTTGAGGACTTTTCCTTGAGCATCTACGGTTGGTTCACCTCTACTTTCTACATACTTGATCGTGCCGTTGGGTAATACCAAACGATAGTTAAACTGCCAAGGTGTACCTTGATTATGTCCGTGATGCAGCGTATTTTTAACTAACAGACGATCTTCTGGATGAACGCGCGCCAAAATTGCTTGACATGACGGTATGGGTTGTTCCCTGGGAAAACCTAAAATCGAAAACAATTCTTCCGACCAACTTTTCTGTTGAATTTGGTGATTATATTCCCAACTTCCTATTTTGGCGATTTTTTCAGCTTTTGCTAGTAAAGCTTTACTGGCTCGTAGCTTTACTTGTGTTTGCTCTCTTTCGGTAACATCTTTGAGCATGACTGTAAACAGCATTCCTTCATGAGTTCGCAATTTAGCCACAGAAGCCTCCGCAGGGAACTGCTGACCGCCTTTACGACGACCAAACACCTTGCTACTACGTTCTCCCATCTGACGAGACTGTTCTGTCGATTTAGCAAATTGATTAATATGCTGACGATGCATCTGTCGAAATATTTCTGGCAAGAGAATATCTAGAGGCTGTCCAATTATTTCTCGCGCCTGATAGCCAAAAATCTTTTCCGCACCCTGATTAAAGATTTGAATCTTCTGGCGTTCGTTGATGGAGATAATCGCTTCATCAGCATTATCGAGAATACCTGCTAGCTTTTGTTGGTTTACTCTTAATATTGCTTCAGTTTGTTTGCGTTCGGCTATTTCTGCCTCAAGTAAATTGTTGATAGTAGTCAATTCACTAGTTCGTTGAGATACTAACTCTTCTAGATTGTTTAATAACTGAGCCTGGGATAAAGCTACGCCAATTTGATCGGCTAACTGCTTTAGTAGTTGAATTTCAGATTCCTGCCACTGTCGGGGATGATAACATTGATGAGCAATCAAAAGACCCTTGAGTTGACTCTGAGAAAGAATGGGAACAACTAGTTTAGCCTGAACGTGAAACTGGGTTAATAGCAGCTTAATATCTGGAGAAATAGACGCAGTAGCCAGATTATCGATCGCTAACACCTCTCCCTGACTGTATCTAGTTAAATATTCATTCATTAAAAGCGGATCGGCTAATTCATAACCCAACATCGGCGGTAAATCGGGCAAGATTGATTCGCTAATCGTCACGGCAGTGTTGTTTGCGGTTATTTCCACAATTAAGACGCGATCGCCAGCTAAGAGATGCTGTACTTCAGTAACGGCAGCTTGAAGCAGCTCTTCTATCTCAATCGACATCTGAATTTTGCGGGTTATTTCGGTAAATAATTTTGTTTGTCGATACTGTTGTTCTAGCTGATTCCAAACCCGACGTTGCTCGGTGACATCAATACCTGTAGTAATAATAAATTCTACTTTGCCTTCGGCATCAAATAAAGCAGTATTTGACCAGGAAATTAAACGACGGCTACCATCTTTAGCTACCCAAGAATTTTCATACTGGTTGGGCAGTTGCCCCATCAACAGTCGCTCAAATACGGCTTGAACTGCTATTTTTTCTTCTGGGGCGATCAAGATTCCCCAGACAGGTTGACCTTTAACTGCTTCAAAGCTATAGCCAGTAACCTGCTCGCAGGTATGATTGAAGCTGACGATCCTGCCTTGTTTGTCTAATACAGCTACCAATGCACCGACAGTATTAATAATGGCGTTAGAAAAATCCCGTTCTTGCTGTAGTTGAATTTCGGCACATTTGCGATCGCTGATGTCTCTAGTTACTGCTAATAATGCCGTAATTTCATCGCCATCTTTTAGAGGAACAGCATTGGTTTCCATCCAGCGCGATGTTCCCTTTAATCCAGTCATTTCAAATTCTAATGTCCCCGATTTTCCGGCAAACACGCTTTCTGTAAGGTCGGCAAAAGCCTGACGATGTTTGAAATTGATTAAAGGATAAACCGAAAGACCAATCACGCGCGCCAGACAATCTGCCTCAACAATGGCCAACCCCGCAGGATTCATTTTTAACAACTTCCCTTCGCGATCGAGCATTTTGACGCACTCTGGTTCGGACTCAATGATGGTGCGGAGTAAATTTTCACTTTTAGCTAAATTTTCTTCTGTCTGTTTGCGTGAGGTAATATCAGTATGAGAACCAGCCAACCTAATCGCGTTTCCTGCCTCATCCCATAGCGCCTGTCCTCGAGCTAAAATCCATTTATAGCTGCCGTCTTTACACCGTATTCGATATTCCCCAGTGTAAAAGGGAGTTTTCTGGGCAAAGTGGTCTTGAACAACTTCCCGTACCCAACCAAGATCGTCGGGATGAACTCTTTTTGACCATTCTTCTAGGGTATTGCCAATTTCAGCCTCGCCATAGCCCAACATCTCTTTCCAACGTCGGGAAAAGAAGATCTCATTGGTTTTAACGTTCCAGTCCCAAATTCCGTCATTTGCACCTTTAAGTGCTAATTGCCATCTCAACTCACTTTCGAGGAGAGCTAGTTCACTTTTCTTACGTCCAGTAATATTCTGTGCTACCGCATAAATAATTCCCGTCTGTAAATTAGCTTTCGCCGTCCATAATAGCCAACAATAGTCACCGTCTTTGGTAAGATAGCGATTCTCGAAGGAAATAGTAGTCTTGCCCGCGGCTAATTTTTTCACCTCAGCGAAAGTAGCAGCGCGATCGTCTGGGTAAACAAAGTTAAGAAAAGGTTCTGCCAATAGTTCAGCTTCGCTAAAACCGAGAGTTTCCCTAAAACTAGGATTAGTCCGTTTTAAATAGCCATCAAGACCAAAGACACCGAGGATACTGGGCGTAAATTCAAACAAATACTCTAATTCTTCAACTTTCGTTTGCCAATCGTCTTGTTGCTGATTCTGGCTACAGTTTGTTGTCGGCTCTTTTTCTAATACAGACGGTAACAATTGAATTAAAGCTTTAGCCTCAATCACTCCAACTAATTCGCGCTCTTCGCCCAAAATAGGTAAATAACCGATTGAATGCTGCTGGAGGAACGACCAAACCAACTGAATATCCTGGCATTGCGATCGCGCTATGGTTATCACCGGCTGAGTCATCACCGCATCTACAGTAGTGGTTTCTGGGTCAATTCTGGTAGATATTGCCCCCAGCACGTCGCCTTTAGTTAGAATCCCGATTAATTCCACTTCAATTACCAAAATACAGTCAAGCTGTTTTTGAGCAAACAAAGCGATCGCCTGGCAAAGCAAAGTATCAGGCGCAATGGTTACAGGATTAAATTCAATATACTTCTCAATACACACTATAAACAATCAGCTAATTAGCAATAAATGAAGCGGAATACAGTTTGTATATGTATCTACAATAGTCTAATATTTCAATCTCTTAATGAACCATTTTTTACTACATAACTTAATCTAACTCCCAACTACTAATCAACAAATCTATTTTTCCTCACAAGTTCCTCAAATTGCTTGTCTAGATTTAGTGAATAAATATAGCTTTCTAATGTTAACTAAATCACACAGTAGCCAAAATGTTAGATCGACTAATCAAATTTATGCGATCGGAATTGAAGATTTCGGCTGAAGCAATCTCTTTGGCGCAGAAAACTCAGGATTTAGAACCCAATACTTTGCCGATAATTCTGTGGCAGTATGGATTACTGAATACCAACCAGTTAGACAAAGTTTTTGATTGGCTAGAAGTATCTTAGTTGAGAACGATGAAAACAAATAAAGAATATATCTACTCTTTTGCTAATGCCAGCTCTACTCTCAGAGTTATTACACACTTGCGTAACAAATATCAATCATACTTAGATTCAGTAGCAGTCATTAATTTGATTGATTGTTGGTTAGTTAAAGTAAGACTGAAAAACTCAATACCTTATCAATCAGCTAAAAATCTTCAGGCTTTTTTTAGCGAGATGGGAGTTTTTTCTCAACCATCTACCAAAGTAATTGCTGCTTTAGCCAGATTAGAAGCGGGAGAATCGGCTGTTGCTATCATGAATCGCTATAAGGTGGTTATAGTGGCTCATGGCAAACCAGAAACAGAAGAAATTGAAATTTTTCGCGATCAAATTGTCGATAGATTGGGCTATTGTCCCCAAAACATGGCGTAATCTTGAAGTCACGAGTCAGGAGCTTGATTTAAGTGACTTGATGGTAGTTACCAGGATTGTGATTATGGAGTCTATTTCTTGAAGCAACAAAACGAATTTTTTGGGGACAAGATTGGTTTCAATCATTATTTCCATCGTTAGAGTCGAGGAGGATGTTTCTATTTCTCCCCTCTCGTCCAAACCGTGCTTGTTAGTTTTCCAACACACGACGAGTTATTTTAAACTCCTGACTCCTGACTCCTGACTCCTGACTTGACGCGAAGGACGCGATATGCACTAAAGGACTAACTTCGTGTCGCGGAGCGGTATGCTAAAGCACTAGCTTCGCGTCGTCCTTTAGGACGTAAGGAGCTAATCATGCACGGGCTAATCATGCACGGGCTGACTTCTGACTTCTGACTTCAATAGTTTGCTGCGACGTAAGCGATTTAAAATACGGTTAGCCAAGATCGAGCCGGTAACTGGCTTACAAATATAATCGTCTGCACCATTAGCAAAAGCCAGATACTGGGTTTTTTCGTCTTGATGTACGCTCAGAAATAAGATCGGCAGTAGTTGCCAACGGCGATCGCTCCTTAAGATCTGACATAGTTCAATACCGTTAATTTCAGGCATATCTATATCTAGTACCAATAAATCTGGCTCGACATCTTCTAAGACATCCCAAAAATGCTGTGGCTCATTCAGGGTGGTTAACTCGAAACCCCATGGCTGGAGTGATATTTGCAAAGATAATAATACTTGGGGATCGTCATCGAGAATTAAAACTTTGGCAGCAGCCCCTGCACTTTGGATCAGTTGGACAACAGAATTAATAGCGGTACTGGGTTCTACTGGGTATTGTAAAATCAAATTACCGCCTCTGCGGACTAGATCTAAGCGATCTACTAATTGAGCTGATTCAGCGATCGCTACAATTGGTAGCTGGGGCATTTGATTATGTAGCTGTTCGAGAAAGGTTAAATCTGCTCCATCGGGAAAAGTTATTTTATATAGCACCGCATCTATAGATTCCTGGGCGATTATCTCTCTGGCTTGCTCCAAATTAGATGCAGCATGAGTTTTAATGTCGTTTTTGTGTGCTTCGGTAACTAAGCTTTGACCAAAATCGGCGTCGCAATTAATTATCAGCAGCGAAATATTTTTACCCAGGGCATTTCTAACTGTTTCTTCAAAGGGCTGATGTTGTAATTCAGTATGAAGCGAGGAAATTAGTCCGTTAATTTGTTGTATGTCAGGCTCATCCACAGAATCGCTGTTTAATAATTCTTCGAGCTGTTTGGCAATTATCGAGCCGTTGGGAAACCCAAAGCAGCCTAATGAGCCTGCCAGTTTGTGTGCCGAACTTTTGGCTTGGGTATATATTTCTGGGGTTGCTTGTTCTTCTAATAGTCCCACAGCCAGACTTTCTAAATCAGCCAGCCTTTGAAATGCTAAATCTTTAAACTTTGACCAGGTTTTGGTAATTATTGCGGCTTTATCTTGCCGAGCTTTGCTAGTTTGAGCCAATTCGTTAGACTGTTTTCGATCTTCATCAGACTTAAGGCGATAACCAACACCATAGACGGTTTTAACCGTATCCTTCTCCATACCTACCGCCTTGAGCTTTTGACGTAAGCCTTTAATATGGGTTCTGACTGCCTCTTCTCCTGGGGGATCTTCTCCTGCCCAGAGGTTGTTGATAATCGCCCCTGGGCTGAATACCTGTTGGGGATGGCGCATGAACAGTTCGATCATGCCATATTCTTTAGGAGTAAGCGGTAATATCTGTTCGTGATAATGTACTTCATGAATTTTCGGATCGAGACTTAAATCCTGCCAATGCAATATGGGAGAGGAAACACTCACTTCTCGCCGTAGCAAAGCGCGAATTCTCGCTGTAAGTTCGTCAAAATCAAAGGGTTTGACGACATAATCATCCGCACCAGCATCTAAGCCGATAACTTTATCATTATGGCGATCGCGGGCGCTCAACAGCATAATTGGCATGGTGTAGCCCTCGGCTCTAATTTGCTGACACAGAACTACGCCATCAACATCAGGCATCATCCAGTCGAGAACTACCAAATCAAAGTCAAACAGTAAAACGAACTCCCAGCCCATTTCACCAGTGTTGGCAATATCAACCGCATAACGTTGAGCGATTAGTTTACTAGCTAAAACTTCCATTAGCTGTTCGTCGTCATCTATAAGTAAAATTCTCACTATTTTGACTGATTACTTCTTTTGAATCATAGTACAGCTTATTTTGAATCAATTTAATTTTACTCAACCAAGCATTCTATATTTGGCTGAATTAATGATACTTTCCGTTTTGTATTTTAATATTTAGTTAATAGTTAAACTTAAATTATATTCACTATTAAAAATTGTTTCCAAATATCAATAAATCTTGGGATAATTGCTAGACAATCAGTCACAGATTACTCTGCCACGGGGCTGTCCTAAAGGATACCGCTTCGCATATGGGCGAAATCTGCGTCTAAGTTTGTTAGTTATTTAACCTATTTAACTACATATTCCTCACAAATTCTTCAATTTCTATTAATTAAGATAATATACATAGTCCATAAATTGGTTTGATATTTTTTCAAAATCCATCCTACACGAAGGTAAAGATAAGGATTTTATCCGTCCAGCATTCTGTTCGCTTGAGAAATGGAGAAATACCTGTTCGTGCTAACCAGCTTTTAAGTTTGCTGCCAGAATCAGAACTTCAAAACCTGCTTTTTAATTCAGATTGTATTGTGATTCGCGCAAAAAAAGCGCTTTATAAACCTAACGAGGCGATCAAGAAATGTTTATTTTCCTATTCGAGGCATAATATCTTTGGTTAATATCAGTAAAGCTGGTTTGATCGCTGAATTTGCTACGGTGAGTAATGAGGGAACGATCGGTAACGCAACATTTTTAGGAGATGATTTTGTTGCCAATTTGGCGATCGCCCAAACCGATTGTCTGGCAATTAGCTTACCCGTCAATGTTCTGGGACAAGAATTTGCTTGCGGTGGTAAACTACAGCGAATAGTATTACTATACTCGCAAATTTTCTTGGCTCAAGTTTCACAAAATGTTTTTTGTAGCTGTCATCATACCTTAGAACGACGACTAGCTCGTTGGTTGTTATCATATAGCGATCGCAATTAGTGCCAGAAAATTATCGCTTACTCAAGAAACCCTTGCCGATTTAATCGCAGTTAGACGTTCGAGTTTATCTGTAGTCGCGGCAGATCTTCGCCAAAGAAATCTAATTGATTATAGTCGAGGCAAAATTATGATTTTAAACCCAGTAGGTTTAAGAAAAGTCTCTGAATGCGATCGCTTAATCTCAGTCTGGTTATATCGAAGATTTAACCAAAGAAGAAGCCAGAGGAATTAGTATTGAGATCGAACAAGATCGCCCAAAATCATTAACTGTTGCTGAAGAATAATTCTCACCATCAATCTAATGTCCTAATCTTTTAGATGATGTTTGAAGTGATTTTCTATTTGTGTTTCCGCCTTAGTAATCAAAGTCTCTGCCATAGCGATCGCCGTTTCAATTAGTTCTTCCTGTTTTCTACTCAATTTTCCACTTTCCGCCGAATCAACTTGATAAAGATGCGAATTTGCTAGCATCCCTGCTAGTAATTGGGCGGCAATTTGCTTAACTTCGTTTGCTTGTGATTTCATTGTTTTTTAGAGCAAGTGAACTATAGATGAGGACGTTAGTTATAAAACGAGCTATTAGCTGCGCAAAGCCTTGCAATGCTGCGTCGTCGTAAGACGACGGGACGGGGCTTATACCGCCCGCAGGTGACGACCACAGCCCCTTGCGTACGCGCTGCGCTATTAGCTTTTGAGCGACGGGTCTTAACCTTTGCTTCGAGTGCTATATCTTTATTACCTTTTTTAAAATTCCGAAATACTTAGTTATTAGTTGTTGGTTGTTGGTTGTTGGTTGTTGGTCTTACCGTTACTGTAGGTAATTACTGCCAATAATTTATCGTCAGTAACCTTGCCAGATCGTAACCATTCATCGACTTCTAGAGTTTTTTGCGCTAGGCTCAGTTGCGATCGCAATTTTTCTCCTTCTAAAATTTCTCGCTCTAATAAGGTTTGAGCAATTTCTTCTAGGAGTTGGCGATTGTGGCGTAAAACTACCCAGGCAATTTGGTGTGCGCCATCAATTACCGCTTTGACCTCGCGATCGATTTCTTCAGCAAGGTGAGGACTTACTTGACGACGAGGATTGGTAATACTATCTAAGAATTGCTGCTGAATCTTTTCAAATGCCATCGGTCCAAGGCGATCGCTCATACCATAGAGGGTTACGTATCTTTCGGCAAGATCGGTAGCTTTTTGGATATCATCACTCGCACCAGTAGACATCTTACCAAAAATCAATTCTTCGGCTGCACGACCTCCCAGTAAAGTAGCAATACGACCGCGAATTTCATCCTCAATCATCAAGAAACGGTCTTCTTCTGGTAATTGCAGCGTATAGCCTAATGCACCTATACCACGAGGCACAATCGATATCTTCTCTACCTTATCCGTACCAGGCATTAGTGAGCCGACGATGGCATGACCTACTTCGTGATGGGCAACGGTTTTCTTTTCGATTTCATTCAGCACCCGTGATTTTTTCTCTAATCCTGTGAGAATTCTTTCGATAGCTTCATTAAAATCTTCCATGATTACGGCAGGGCGATCGCGACGAGCAGCGAGCAAGGCAGCTTCATTGATTAAGTTAGCCAGATCTGCTCCAGCAAAACCAGGAGTACGAGCAGCTAATTTATTTAGATCGACATCCCCTGCTAATTTGACATTTCGGGCATGGACTTCTAATATTGCCAGTCTTCCAGACTTGTCAGGGCGGTCTACCACAATACGGCGATCAAAACGACCAGGACGTAATAAGGCAGGATCGAGGACTTCAGGGCGGTTAGTAGAAGCCAAAAGAATTACTCCTGCATTGGGTTCAAAGCCGTCCATTTCTGCTAATAGCTGGTTGAGTGTCTGTTCGCGTTCATCGTTACCACCCATTAATGAGCCAGCAGTAGCGCGAGATTTACCCAAGGCATCTAGTTCATCGATAAAGACAATGGCAGGAGCTTGTTTTTTAGCACGGTCGAATAAATCCCGCACTCGTGATGCACCAACCCCAACAAACATTTCAATAAATTCTGAACCAGAAATACTAAAGAAAGGAACTTTCGCTTCCCCAGCGATCGCTTTTGCCAAAAGAGTTTTACCTGTACCTGGAGGTCCAACTAACAATACGCCTTTCGGTATTTTCGCTCCTAAAAGGATATATTTAGCTCCATGTTGCAAGAAATCGACTATTTCCGACAATTCTGCTTTTGCTTCATCAATTCCTGCCACATCATCAAAAGTAACGTCCATTGTTCCTTGGGAATAAATTCGCGCGTTACTGCGACCAATGCTAAAGGGACTCGTGTTTCCTTGTTGTCCGCGATTGAATAATAAACCAGCCAAATTGATAATTAAGAAGCCGAAAAATAAGAATTTAATGAAATCCCAAGCCCCATCGCTATTAGAAGGAGTTGCCGAAAACTCTACCTGATGCTGACGCAGTAGTTTAGGTAATTCTGTATCCTGTTCCACTATAGCGGTCACAAATATTTGCTCTGATTCGCGAGCGAGTGATTGAGATTTGAGCCTATATTCAATCTGACTAGAGCCAATCGTTACGCTCTCTACGCGATCGCTTGCTACCAAATTAATAAATTCACTGTAGGGTTGGGCTTTATTAGCTGGTGTTGTCGGTAAGAATAAGCTAAATAAAATCAAGCAGATCGCGGTTACAATCATACTCCATTGGATAGGACTCGATTGTGGAGTTGGATTTTCTCGTTTAGGCATCTTGACCGCTCCTATCAATACAATTTTCCGCTCTAGTAGGGGCGATTGTGTTCGCCCCTACGAATCCTAACTCCTGACTGACTCTGCCAAGGTTTTATGAGTCTGTTGAGATAGCAAGTTGCATACCTCCTGGTCAGATACTTGACTAAAATCTTCGTACCAAAAACCGACTGCACTAAAAGACTTTGGAGTAACTAAACAAGTAATTTCGTCTACCAAAGTTTCTAATTGTTCAATGGTTTTTTGAGCTGCGACGGGAGTAGCAATAATAATTTTTTGAGGTTGGTGCTGTTGTAAAACAGTTACCGCAGCGTGCATAGTTAAACCAGTAGCAACGCCATCATCAACAACAATAACCACACTTCCCTTGATTTTGAGCATGGGGCGATGGTGTCGATAACAGCATTCTCGCCATCTTAATTCAGCTTTGGCTATAGCCGCGAGCGCAGCTATTTGTGGTTGGTCAACATCATTGCTTTGAGTTATGTTTTCATCAATAATCGTGATTTTGCCACTGTAATCATGGATTAAAGCAGCTTCGGCGATCGCTCCCATTGCTGTCTCTGGATAGTTAGGTAGACCTAGTTTTTTGACCAAACAAACATCCAGAGGGAGGTTTAAATTGTTCGCTATTTCATAAGCCACAGGTACGCCACCGCGAGGTAGCCCCAAAACTATTGCCTGAGGATGATTTGCATAAGAAGTCAATTGTTTGGCTAATTTTTTTCCGGCTTCGCGTCTATCTATAAAAACTGCATTCATTTTTTTTCCTGCTTCATCGACCGCTTATTCTCAAATAAACCCATGAGTTAGAAGCTGCTTCTCGGCTAATATATATTGCTTTAAACAAGCATTCTAATCTCGCTCTAAGGATAGATTTTAAGTTTGAGGAAATTGTGAGTGTTCAAATATCTCCTTCCTCGATAAGTTTATTTTGATTAAAAAGCTAATAGCTAGCTTAACCAGTCAATTGTCTTAACCCGAACTCAGGTTTTGCTATGGTTAAATTAGAAGTTGCTTTGGGGTAATTGTGATGCGCGCCATGATTTTAGATCGAGCAGGTCAAAATCTACGAGAAGTTGAACTACCTTTGCCCAAACCACAATCGAAGCAAGTATTACTCAAGGTTCATGTCTGCGGAGTATGTCGCACAGATTTACACATAGTTGATGGCGAACTAAGCGAACCTAAGCTCCCCTTGGTGTTAGGTCATCAAATTGTGGGAACGGTAGTCGAAACTGGAGATAGAGCCAATAAATATTCTTTGGGTACTCGCGTTGGCGTGCCTTGGTTGGGGCATACTTGCAATTGTTGTCGTTATTGCCTAGCTGGTCAAGAAAATTTATGCGATCGCGCTTTATTTACGGGTTACGATCTCAATGGTGGTTACGCCGAATATGCTGTTGCCGACGAAGGTTTTTGTTTCCCGATTCCTGAAGGTTTTTCAGATCTACAGGCAGCACCTCTACTTTGTGCAGGATTAATTGGCTATCGTTCCTATCGGATGACAGAAGATGCAGCCAGAATTGGTTTTTATGGCTTTGGTGCAGCAGCACATATTTTGCTCCAGGTGGCTAATTATCAAAGTAAACAAGTATATGCTTTTACCCGTTCAGGAGATACTCAAGGTCAACAATTTGCTCGCCATCTTGGTGCGGTTTGGGCAGGAAGTTCAAATGAATTACCACCAGAAAAGTTAGACGCAGCAATCATCTTTGCCCCCGTAGGCAAATTAATTCCCGCAGCTTTAGCAGCAGTTGCTAAAGGTGGCATCGTAGTTTGTGCAGGTATTCACATGAGCGATATTCCTAGCTTTCCCTATCAGATTTTATGGGAGGAACGAGTGTTGCGATCGGTTGCTAATCTGACTCGCCGAGACGGTGAAGAGTTTTTGGCTTTAGCCCCACAAATCCCGATTCAAACAGAAGTTACAGCCTTTGCTTTAGCTGAAGCTAACGAAGCTCTAAATGCTTTACGATCTGGAAAAATTAACGGTGCTGCTGTGCTAAGTATGTGAGTTGGGTTAGTTCTTGCTCTTTTTGTAGTTGCCTCTTTCATATTCGTGGTTCGAAATGATCGCTTGCCAACTCTATTTGATTTTTTGTTGGTTGTAGCAGTTTGATTAAATGCAATGGGTTGGGTTTGGAGTTTGTTTGCTATGCAAGGGGCTTATGACGAAATAGTTCATGCTTACACTATATTTGCCATTACTTTGGCACTGAGTTTTTTAGTTTACAGTTCGATGCTAAGAATTTTGCGCGATCGCGCAAACTTTTGTACTGCGTCACAATTGCTAGTTTTGGGATTGCGATCGATGCTTTATGGGAAATCGTAGAATGGTCGGCAGGTTTACTTCTTCAAACAGAAGCAATTAAAAGCTTGGGCAATACCATGGATATGCAATCTTTTTGGGTATACTTCTCTTGATTCTTGGTTTTCGACTGCGAAGTTGGAAACGGCAAGAACCATTAGTTGTTTGATAAAGCTTACTGAAAAATTTGAGTCTGTCTATCTGTGGGTAGGGATTGTACGAATTGAAGAGGCAAAATTGACAGTGTGATTGCCAATTTTTTTAGCAAAATACTCATATAAAATAATTAAATGTTTGCCACAAATATATTTTTTTAACAAATGGGTAAAGAGGAACTTGATACTTAATATTTCAAACAAACTGAAACTATTTGTAGCATTGTGTTTTTATTTCATATCATATAGTAATCCTATTTTATTTTCGACATAAAAATCTAGATCTTCATTTAAAGTTACTTCCAATTTTTCTGATTCGCTGGTATTAGTTATATGGCAGAATTTTAACAAAACCATCGTCTTGACGTGCCGATCTAATAACTACAGCTACAGGTTATTCCTATTAACAAACTACCAAAAAAAAGCTTTGACAGTCTAAGTTTTAATAAAATAATTTTATTTAATTGATTATTCATTATTTTCTTATGCTTTTAGGTTTATTTTATTATCAACAGTGTAATAATTATCTTTAGAATCAATTTATTATAAGTAAAAAAAATATTTTTAAAGTTTGATTATTATAATTCTATTGATAGATATAGGGTTTTTTATTTAAATAAGATATAGATAAATATCACGGTTTTCATTAATCGTTGATTGTTGAGTCAGGTATAACACTATTACTCTTGACTATTGGAAACTGAAAACTTTATATTTTTGGGTACAAAAAAAATTAAAATCTAAAATTTGAATCCTAATAAATTCCAGTAGTTTAGAAAGGGAATAAAAACTAAAGCAGCAAGCGCAATCAAAGAGTAATGCGCTCGCGCCATCAATGACCAATAGCCTCTCTTCCAAACTTGTAAGCTACAAAACAGCAGTGCAACTGTCAAAATAGTAGTTAACAAAGGAAGACAAAGAAAAGCGATGGCCAAAGCAGGTACGCCATACACCAACTTCCATACACCGTATAACCAAAGCGATAGAGGTAAACCGATTAGGAAAACTAAGTTAAGAATG